>JAEUQE010000768.1 GCA_016789785.1 Bryobacterales bacterium | reverse complement strand
CAAATCCGGCGCAGGCGCAAAAGTCGCCATTGTCAGCCATGGGTTTTGGCAACGCAGTTTGGGCGGACGCGCGGATTTCAGCAGCGCGACGATTCACGTGGATGGACCGGTGTTTACGGTCATCGGCGTGATGCCGCCTGATTTTGCTTACCCGCAAGAAGCAGACGTTTGGGTTCCGCGCGAAACGGAACCTGTTCAAACATCTCGCACGGCGCACAACTGGTTTGTCATCGGACGAATTCGAGAAAATGTTCCGCTGGCACAAGCGCGCGCAGACCTCAGCACCATCGGCAAACAATTGCGCCAGGAACATGGCAACAAAGTGGATCTGGTGGATTTGGCGATTGTCCCGTTGCAGGAATTTCTGACTTCCGAAGCGCGTTCCGGTTTATGGTTGATGTTTGCCGCCGTCGGTTTGTTGTTGCTGGTTGCCTGCGCCAACGTGGCCAATCTGTTGCTGGCGCAAGCGACGTTGCGTTCATCGGAATTTGCCTTGCGCGCAGCTCTGGGCGCTTCGCGCTGGCGAATGGCGCGACAATTTATTTCCGAAAATCTGCTGCTCACGATTGGCGCAGGCGCACTGGGAATTCTGCTTTCGTTCTGGGGCGTAGACGTTCTGTTGAGCCTCAACCAAAACAGTCTGCCTCGCGTTGATGAAATTGCTGTCAATTGGCGCGCATTGCTGTTCACACTGGGGCTGGCCGTCGCAATCGCTGTGGTGTTGGGCAGCTTGCCCGCAATGCGATTTTCCAATTCGGATTTGCAGAACCAGTTGAAAGAAACGGGCCGCGGAGCTTCGGCGTCGCGTTTGAGCCAACATTTGCGACAAGGATTGATCGTCGCGCAAATCG
>JAEUQE010000767.1 GCA_016789785.1 Bryobacterales bacterium | reverse complement strand
AAGACATGCCGCACCACCAGGTGCCCATGCGCGGCGGACTGAAGTGGCTGGATCTGCAATGCATGAAACGTTTTGAGAAACCTTTCACCGACTGCAGTTCACAACAGCAGATCGAGGTGGTCGACGACATCGCGTTTCCGCAAAAGGCCAGCCCGGGGATGGAACAAGGTGTTGCGTTCTTCAACCGCATGCGCGACCTGACAGCCACAGGGTTCTTCACCAGTCAGATCGGTGTCAAGGACTTAGGTTATGCCGGCAATCGCCCCAACCGTTGGGATGGCGTGCCACAGGATGTCCTCGATCAGTATGGGTTGGCGTATGATGAGAAGACGTTGAGGGAGGCGGTTAAACATGAAGAGTAATGAAGAGGTAAGAAGTAAGAGGTAAGAAGTAAGAGGTAAGAAGTAAGAGGTAAGAAGTAAGAAGTAAGAAGTAAGAAGTAAGAGGTAAGAAGTAAGAGGTAAGAGGTAAGAAAAAGTAAAAAAGGTAAGAGGTCGGAAGTAGAGGTAAAATCAAATGTGATATGAAAACGATTAATTCCATACAGCGAAGAGATTTCTTAAAGACTGTTGGCCTCGCTTCGGCGGGCTTCACACTTGTTCCAAGGCACGTCCTTGGTGGTCCTGGCTATGTGGCGCCCAGCGACAAGCTCCGTGTGGCGGGTATCGGCTGTGGCGGCAAAGGCGACAGCGATTTGAGGCTCTTTTCCGAGAGCGGCAAAGCGGAGATCGTGGCCGTATGCGATGTCGACGACCGGCAAGCGGTGAAGACACGCGAGCGCTTTCCCAAGGCTCCTTATTATAAGGACTTCCGGAAGATGCTTGACAAGGAAGCAAAGAACATTGACGCCGTGA
>JAEUQE010000766.1 GCA_016789785.1 Bryobacterales bacterium | reverse complement strand
AATGACGGACGTGGATTGAAACGCTTTCCTCCAGCCGGTAGGCCAGATCGGACGGGAGATTCGTCCGTCAGCAATGACGGACGTGGATTGAAACCGCTTACGCCAATGCCCCCCACATCGCCAACCAGCGATTCGTCCGTCAGCAATGACGGACGTGGATTGAAACCACGCCCAGGCCACCGGCCAGGACGAAGCCACCATCGATTCGTCCGTCAGCAATGACGGACGTGGATTGAAACAAGATGAGCCAGGCCCAGGGCTGGCGTATGGACAGCGGATTCGTCCGTCAGCAATGACGGACGTGGATTGAAACCCACCTGAAACGGCGCGTGATGAATGCGCGATCCTTGATTCGTCCGTCAGCAATGACGGACGTGGATTGATACGACGATTCCTACGGGAATCGTCGTGAAGGCCGTCACGATTCGTCCGTCAGCAATGACGGACGTGGATTGAAACTACCTTTTGTCAGTTTCTTGGAATGATTCGACCGGGATTCGTCCGTCAGCAATGACGGACGTGGATTGAAACGTAATGGGTATTACGGGTTTGACCCTTGATCATTCGATTCGTCCGTCAGCAATGACGGACGTGGATTGAAACGAACTGGCGCCAAGACTGGCGACCAGGGCAGGAAGGATTCGTCCGTCAGCAATGACGGACGTGGATTGAAACATGAACTACAGCGCGGTAGTGGCTAGCCCAGCGCCGATTCGTCCGTCAGCAATGACGGACGTGGATTGAAACTTTGGTTGTAGGGCTTCGCAGTCCGGGTGGTCGCAGATTCGTCCGTCAGCAATGACGGACGTGGATTGAAACGAGCTCAACCCTGCCGGACTCTCTCCGAAAGCGTGGGG
>JAEUQE010000765.1 GCA_016789785.1 Bryobacterales bacterium | reverse complement strand
CAGCAATGACGGACGTGGATTGAAACTTTGAGGGAGCGGACGAATGACCTCTTTTGACATGGATTCGTCCGTCAGCAATGACGGACGTGGATTGAAACTCGCACCTGTTTGAAGATGACCCGGAGGTGGGGCGATTCGTCCGTCAGCAATGACGGACGTGGATTGAAACCTTTGATAGGCGAGTGATCGCCTCGCTCCGCGCGTCAGATTCGTCCGTCAGCAATGACGGACGTGGATTGAAACCACCATTACACGGCGTACTGGCGCTTTCGGGTGCGATTCGTCCGTCAGCAATGACGGACGTGGATTGAAACCATGGCGAGCGTGTTGAAGGGGGCGTTCCACAACGGATTCGTCCGTCAGCAATGACGGACGTGGATTGAAACGAGGTTGTGCGCGAAGATCGGCCCGATGCTGAGGCCGATTCGTCCGTCAGCAATGACGGACGTGGATTGAAACACGTCGAGATAGCTGAGACGGCGCAGGGATTGGCGGATTCGTCCGTCAGCAATGACGGACGTGGATTGAAACGATTTTGTGGCCTTCTTCGGCAAGATCGGCCATCGAGATTCGTCCGTCAGCAATGACGGACGTGGATTGAAACGGTTGGTTGTCGGTCGCGTTCATCGCTTCCATGGCGATTCGTCCGTCAGCAATGACGGACGTGGATTGAAACTTCAGCCGGCACCTCTTCGGTCGAGGCTTCTTCGGCCGATTCGTCCGTCAGCAATGACGGACGTGGATTGAAACTTCATCATCTTGCCGGACAACGCCATAGCTTTCGGAGGATTCGTCCGTCAGCAATGACGGACGTGGATTGAAACATTGATTGGCTGGTTGCCCGATGGAAGGGCCGCGAGA
>JAEUQE010000764.1:244-862 GCA_016789785.1 Bryobacterales bacterium | reverse complement strand
ATTATTAATACGCCGACGGTGGGGTATGGCGGGGAGATTGATAAGCAGTTGGCAGCGTCGGTAAATATCAAGGAAGCGCTGGAAGCGGAGCAGATTCGGGCAAACGCGCTGTTTCTGGTGGGGCCGAAAACGGAGCACAAGTGGCACCCGGACAGTAAAGCGGAAAGTGAAGCGTTTTTGGCAAAGAACCTGCCGCGGCGGATGCCGGAGAAGTTCTTGTTTGCGACTTGGACGGCGCGGTATGGGCAGGTGTGGAATTGGCGGATCGCGGCGCTGGAACGGATGTACGGGAGGGCGGAGCTAAGCGGGACGCGGAACAATGTGCGGACGAAGAACATTGCGGAATTGGAGCTGGACGGGGTTTCCGATGTGACGATTGACGGGCAGGCGTTGAAGGGGAAGGCGTTCATCAAACAGATGAACCGGTGGGAAGTGCGGACGCTGAAGCCGGCGGTGCGGAAGCGAGCGGGTTTGCAGGGACCGATTGACGATGCGTTTATGGAGCGGTTTTTGTGCGTGAGCGATGGGCCGAACGCGGGGCTGGAGACGTTTACGGCGAACTTTGCGAAGTACTTTCGGGGGAATGTGCGCGTGAAGGCGTCAAAGGATGTTTCGAAG
>JAEUQE010000764.1:0-234 GCA_016789785.1 Bryobacterales bacterium | reverse complement strand
CCAAAGACGTTAGCAAGGCGGACATGAATGAGAGCCATCTGGTGCTGTGGGGAACGCCGGAGACAAATACGCTGATGGCCAAGGTGGTGAAGAGTTTGCCGGTGCGGTGGACGGCGGCGGAGATTTCGATACAGGGCCAGACGTTTGACGCGAAGACGCATACGCTGGCGCTGATTCAGCCGAACCCGTTGAATCCGGCGAAGTATGTGGTTTTGAATGCGGGGCATACGTTTG
>JAEUQE010000763.1 GCA_016789785.1 Bryobacterales bacterium | reverse complement strand
CTGAGATTTTCCAGCGGCATCACGGCGATGACCGGCTGAAACCGGCCCTCAGGCGTTTCGATGGCCTGAACCGGTGCGGCCGGCGTCGGCCCCTCGCCAGTGACCTGCGGCGCGCCGAGCTCCAGCTTTGCGGCAACATAGACAAGATAACTGAGAGCCCCCAGGGCCAGCACGACCGCTGCCACCATGATGAGCCGAAACCGACTCGCCTTGGGGTAGCGCTCCTGCTCGGAAATCGGTCCGGACTGGGGTCTGGCAGGGACGATGGTCTCTTCAGCGGGCTCGGCCGCGACGGGCGGGCCGGTGTCGCGGCGCCGGAAGTTGGGGACATAGCCGCCCCGGGGCAGATCGATGATCACCGGGTCGCCGGATCCAGAGCCTTGGTAATACTGCGCCAACGCGCGCCTCAGGCGGCTCGCCTCGACACGGACGATGGGATCGGCGGTCTGGTCGAAATCGGGGGGGCGGTCGAAAACATCGACCGCGATGGAATAGCCCTTCAGATTGGCCGCGCGGCCTTCGAGACTTTCCGTAACGACATAGCGCAAAAACGCAGCAAGCCGAGTCGCGGATGCGAACTCGGTGCTGGCTAGCACGCGTTCAAGCGCCGCACGCGCGTCGCGTGCCGCTACGTCACCCGCAAGCATCAATCTTATGTCCCCAAGACCATCGATTGATCGATGTTTTCCCGAACAACTAAGCCGTCCAAGGGCTTGGGCAGCATGCTCCACTCACCCGTAACGTCAAGGGCGCCCGTTACATACCGGTACCTACTCGGAATGGAGCGTCCGGCTCCCCATACCCCTCGCATGGTCGCGCGGCTCAGTCGCGTGGCCTGACCGAGGCGAGTCCTCCCTTCGCCCATT
>JAEUQE010000762.1 GCA_016789785.1 Bryobacterales bacterium | reverse complement strand
GGATATCAGCGCCGGCCTTCAAATAGTGCTTGCCCTGAAAGCGGCTCATCTTGCCGCTGAAGTTCAAGCTGGATGGTTCCTGGAACCAGTAGCCGGCTTTGCCGTAGGAGGACGTGCCGCCAACGGTGCTGATGTTGACGCCCGGATAGTAAATGGCCGGCTGCTCGCCGAGGTAGTTCGAGTACCACTTATTGCCTGGCCAGAACTTGTCGAGCCCCGCGACGCCAACCGCCTGTTGCGGCGCCTGGTAGTTGTCCTGGAACTCGGCGAAACTGCCGCGGAAGTTCACCACCGTGCGGGAGCTCATGGTGTAGACAAGCTCGCCGGCGATGTTGCGCGAGTTCATCAGGCCGCCGTTGTCATTGGGCATGGCGGCGGAATTGTTCGGGGTGTAGTTGAACTGGTCGAGCGTTGTTTTGAACTGGGAGTAGCGGCCGAAGAACTTCAGATTGTCGTTGAAGTTGTAGTCGGTGCGGTTGGCGAAGTTCCAGTTGTTGACGGTCCAGAAGTAGCCGAGCCGGAAGTTGTTGAGACCGGTGATATCGTCCCCGGGGCCATTCGGCGTCCAGATGTCCTTCATGATGATGGCCGACGTAGGGTCGATGCGATTGGCCGGGATGATGTTGCCGGGGAAGGGCGAGCGGGTGGCACGGCCGGCTGCATCGACGGCGGTGGTAGCGGGGTCATAGATGTCGCCGCGGCCGGCGGCCGCCCAATCGCTGAAGTTGCCGTTCAACATTCCCTGCGTGGCAAGAGTGTTGAAGCCGCCGAGCTGGCCGCCACGGATGTAGAACTGATCCATGGAGAAGAACCAGAACGTGCGGTCGCGGCCGTTGTAGATCTTGGGAAGGACGACGGGACCGCCGGC
>JAEUQE010000761.1:386-870 GCA_016789785.1 Bryobacterales bacterium | reverse complement strand
TACAGGCTGGTCACGACGAGGGCGGCGAGTCGGTGCATGGGCGAGGGGTTGAAGATCAGCCCAGAATCTTCTCGTAAACGCGACCCTCATTCTGGTCAATGCGCTCCGGACGTCCTTGATGCGGGTAGATCAACTTCGTGTGGTCAACACCCAGGAGGTACATGATGGTCGCATGGAGATCATGCACATGGAGGCGGTCTTTCACGGCATAGAGCCCCAAGTCATCGGTCGCCCCGATGGACTGCCCGCCTCGCACCCCGCCCCCAGCCATCCACATGGTGAAGCCCCAAGGATTGTGATCGCGTCCGTTGCCCTTCTCATTGAACGGCGTGCGCCCGAATTCCCCGCCCCAGACAACGAGGGTGTCCTGCAGCAGACCTCGCTGCTTCAAATCCGCGAGCAGGCCAGCGATGGGTTTGTCGGAGACCTTGCACCACTTTCCATGGTTGCCTTCGATATTGGAATGCGCATCCCAGCCGGAACC
>JAEUQE010000761.1:0-376 GCA_016789785.1 Bryobacterales bacterium | reverse complement strand
CTCGCTCATCGGCGTGCGCCCAAACTCACCACCCCAGATCACGAGGGTTTCGTCGAGCAGTCCACGCGCCTTGAGGTCCGCGAGCAGGCCCGCGATGGGTTTGTCGACGGACCGGCAGAGTTTCGCGTGGCTTGATTCGAGGGCGGTATGGCTGTCCCAGCCGCTGCCCGCACCGCTATAGAGCTGCACAAAGCGAACACCACTCTCCACCAGGCGTCGCGCCAGGAGGCAGTTTCGGCCGAAGACGGCGGTTTCTTTCTCATCGAGGCCGTAGAGTCGTTTTGTCGCCTCGGTTTCGCGCGCCAGGTCCACCACGCCGGGGGCCTCCGCCTGCATTTGGTAGGCGAGTTCGTAACTGCGAATGCGCGCCTCAAGC
>JAEUQE010000760.1 GCA_016789785.1 Bryobacterales bacterium | reverse complement strand
AGACGGGACCCTCGGCCCAGGTGAATCCTTCAGCCAGTTTCTCTATGACCGCATCGGGCGCAATCAGGCGGTCGAGTGCGGGGTCGAGGCGCTCGACGGAGCCAATCGCGGGGAAGGGCGCCGGAACCGAGCTGGGAGGGGCGGCGGAGGTGTCGTGGGCGAGGGACATGATCAGCAGCGCGGGGAGGAGGCGACGTAGGGTGGGGGGCATGGGGAGAGGTGGGATGCACCGACGGTGCGGTGATTCCGGAAAAAGTGAATCCCGGAACCATGGGCGCCCCTCTCTTCGACGGCACCTTCCCCCGGAATCGGCCCAGCCGCGCGGACGCGACAGGTCAGGAGCGCAGCTTGATCAGGAGGTCCTTGGACTCGACGGTGTCTCCCAGGGCGACATGCAGCTCCGCCACCACACCGGCGCAGGGGGCGTAGACCGTCGTCTGCATCTTCATCGCTTCCATCATGAGGAGTTTTTCGCCCTTCGCCACCTTGGCCCCGACCGAGGTCGAGAGGGCTGCGATCAGACCCGGGATCGGTGCGGCCAGTTGCAGGGGATCGCCGAGGTCGGCCTTGGGACGGGCCTTCGACTTTACCGTCACACTGCGGTCAGGAATCGCGGCTTCGCGTGCCATGCCGTTGAGGTCGAAGTTGACGGTGCGGCGGCCGTCCTTGTCGGGGGCGCCCACGCTGACCAGTCGGATGATGAGCACCTTGCCCCGTTCAATTTCGACGGTGATTTCCTCGCCTGGTTTGAGGCCGTAGAAAAAGGCTGGCGTGGGCAGCACGCTGACGTCGCCGTATTCGCGCTGGTGCTTGAGAAAGTCCGCGAAGACCTGCGGGTACATCAGGTGCGAGTACAGCTCGTCGGTGCTCGGTTC
>JAEUQE010000075.1 GCA_016789785.1 Bryobacterales bacterium | reverse complement strand
TTAGTCCTATGGTGATTGACTCTTCCGCAATTCTGGCGATTCTGTTCGGCGAATCTGAGGCATGGCGGTATGCGGTCGCCATCGAACGAAATTCGAAACGGCAGGTTTCAGCAGTTTCCCTGCTCGAGGTGTCCATCGTTCTCGCGTCCCGCAAGGGACCGTCTCAAGTGTACCTGATTGACAGATTCATTGAGGCCGGGTGCATAGCTGTCACTCCATTCGATGAATGGCAGTCGCGACGCAGCGATGCCTCGCCACGAATCAGCGTAGGTGACGCCCCTTCTTGCCGAAGAACCGATGAGCAATCCCAGCTCGAAAAAAAGTGATCGCGGGTGACAGGTTTCTCCAGGAAAGGCTGCTTACACGGGTGTAGGCAGCTCGCAAACGACAGAAGGAGAAACGACGATGCCCGAACAACATGAGTTCCTCACCACGGATGGGGACCAGAGCTTTTTTCAAGAGACCTCGCGGCCATTCCATTCGCGAAACAATGACCAATTGCTGTTGATCGACGATGCGCTACGCAAACTGAACACGCTGGGGCCAGTGAGTCCGGAGCGGTTCGAGGCACTGCTCGCGTTGAATACGCGCGCCAACAACTTCCTGGATACGCACACAGACAAAGTCGGGGCCCAGGCCGATGGCTTCCGGCTGCCGGTGATCACCGAACTGCAGAATGAGATCGATGCCGTGCTGGACCAGCCGAAGCCGAAGGGATGGCAGAAGGTACGCGACGCGATGGGCAAGATCATTCCCAAAGGATCAATCGCTCCCGGCACGAATCAGGTGCAGACCGTGACCATAGACGGGCAGGCGCGGCAGGTTGTGAAATCGGCCAAGCCTGTGCAAGGGATCACCGTGAACAATGGCACCAACGGTTGGATGGAGATTCTGGATCACGAACACCATCGCGGCCAGGAACTGAGCAACCTGATGTTCGAATGGAAGCACTCCGAAGAGACGTGCAGCTTCCTGGAATACTTGGACCGCCTGCCTCAAGAGCAGAAGGAGGCTCTGATGAACCGCCGGGTGCACTACGTGGATGATCTGGTACTGCGTGCATTGTTTGAGTGTGATGTCGAAGGAGGCAAACTGTTCTCCCGAATGACGCCGGAGACCCAGCGGGACATCATGGCGCGGAACAAAGACCGCAAGACGATCGTCGGAGATACCGACCTCAAGCCTCTGAACACCACCACTTGGGCATGCAACGCACTGAATGACTTCGATGACGAAGGGTGGGCCTGCTTTGTGATGAGCACCTACAACGTCGTCTATGCCGGGCAGCATATCGGTGGGCTGTTTCATCATTCGAGTTTCCTCTGTGGCGCGCCGGTGTTGAGCGCGGGCATGATGCGGGTGCAGGGTGGGACGTTGAAGGAGGTTTGTATGAAGACCGGCCACTACCGGACAGACATCGAGCACGCCGCGGAATTCCTGCGCGCCATGAAGCAGAAGCAAGTGCCACTTGTGGATGTCAAGGTGCGGCTCCACGACGGCGAGGTACTCAGTGCCGAGGCCTTGCTCCAAAAGGTGGCTCTGCGCCAAACGCCGCAGAGCAGGGCGCTCTACGGAGACCACTCGTATCTGAGCGGACGCTGAACGGCCAACGCATGGTTACCAGTGATGCGTGAGCGGCGGGCGGCACATTGCGGTAGCCTGCAATGAGATCCCTGGAGTCTGGCGATTATCATGTTGAGTGCAGAACGCTGGCAACGTGCCGACGAGGTCTTTCACCAAGCATCCGATCAGCCCGCCGCTGACAGAAAGTCTTTCGTGGCCCAATGCTGCGGCGATGATCCGGAGGTCAGGCAGCTTGTGATGGACTTGCTTGCGGCGGACGAAGGGCCGGACGTGGCTACCGCGGCCATTGAACATGCGGTGGAGCGTGCGTGGTTGGGTGACATGCCGGACGGCGTTGGCCCTTACCGTCTGCTTCGCCGCATCGGGCAAGGGGGGATGGGCACGGTCTATCTGGCGGCTCGCGACGATGAGCAGTTTCAGAAGCAGGTTGCGGTGAAACTTGTCGCGAGTGCGTGGGACTCGCGCATGCTTTCACGCTTTCGCCAGGAGCGGCAGATTCTGGCCCGGCTGGAACATCCGAACATTGCGCGCCTGCTGGATGGCGGCGTCACCACGAGCGGTCAGCCGTATGTGGTGATGGAGTATGTCGACGGGCAGCCTCTGCTTGAATGGTGCGAAGCTCATGGAGCGGACCTTCGCCGCAAACTCACTTTGTTTCGCGACCTCTGCGCGGCGGTCCATCATGCGCATCGCAACCTGATCGTGCATCGCGACTTGAAGCCCGCGAACATTCTCGTAACGGCGGAAGGCACCGCGAAACTGCTCGATTTCGGGATTGCGAAAATTCTGGATGACAGCTCATCCACCGAGGGGCTGACGCGCGCCGGCGAGGCCGTGTTGACGCCGCACTATGCGAGTCCGGAACAGATTGCCGGACAGCCGGTGACGACGGCGAGCGACATCTACTCGCTTGGCGTGATCCTCTATCAGTTGCTGACGGGGAAACGGCCTTTCGAGCACGAGAGCGTGCAAGCGCTGGCACACCAGGTGTTGAGCGAGGATGCGCCGGCTCCGAGTTCGGTGGCGCCGCCGCGGATGGCTTCGCGGATTCGCGGCGATCTGGACACGATTGTGCAGGTGGCGTTGCGGAAAGAGCCGGGCGCCCGGTACTCGAGTGCCGAGCAACTGAGCGAAGACATCCGCCGCTACCTGGAAGACCTGCCCATCCTGGCGTCGGCGAACACCTGGAAGTACCATGCGATCAAGTTCTCGCGGCGTCACCGGACGGGCGTGGCGCTATTTGCTCTGTGCGTGTTCGCGATTCTGGGACTCTCCGCCGGCCTTGCGTGGGCGACGCGGGAGGCTCGCAAGGAACGCGACCTTGCGATCCAGGAGCGCGACAACAGCCGTCAGCTTGCGGAGTTTCTCGGGAGCGTGTTCGAGGCCTCGAATCCGGACCAGTCGCGCGGGCGTGAGATCACGGCGCGAGAGCTTCTGGATCAGGGTGCGGTGCGGGTGCGGGCGGAGTTGAAGTCGAAGCCGGATGTGCGTGCTTCCATGCTGGAGGCGATGAGCCGTGCCTTTCGAAGCCTCGGGATCTACGACAAGTCGGCGGGACTGGCCGAAGAGGCGGTGAAGCTTCGGGAAGCGGGCGCCGACCGCGACGCGCTTGCGAGCAGCCTCGCACTGCTGAGCATCATTCGCACCCATCAAGGGCAGTTCGAAGCCGCCGAGCCGATCGCGCGCCGGGCGATGGCTCTGACTCCGGAGCCCGGGCAGGATGCTCTCATCGCGCTGGCGCGATCGCTGTACCGGCAGGCGAAGTATGCCGAGTCGCGCATGGCTCTGGAGCAGGTGAAACGGCGGATGGATGCGGAAGGGACCGCCGGGACACCAGAGGCGGCCGACCTGGATTTGCGTCTCGGCAACATTGAGTTGCGCATGCGGCAGCCCCAGGCCGCCGAGCAGCACTTCCGGCGCGCACTGGGGATTTTCGAGCGAGCGTACGGCGAGAATCACCAGCAGACGGCAACGGCGATGGCGAACGTGGCCGATGCGCTTCGCATGCAGGGCAAGGGCGAGGAATCGCTTGAGCTTCGGAAGCGCGTGGTGCGGATCGACCGGGCCGTGCTGGGCGCTTCGCATCCGGGGCTTGCGTTCTCTCTCGACAATCTGGCGGCGTCGTATCTGGACGAGCGGGACTGGAAATCGGCTGAGCCGTTGATTGAGGAGATGCGCCTGATACGGATCAAGACGCTGGGTCCGAAGCACTATCTCACGGCGAACAGCTATGAGAAGCTCGCATGGATGCTGAGCCTGAAAGGCGATCGGGCGGCGTGTTTGAAGGCGCATGATGACGGCATCGCAATCCTGCGCGAGCTCTACGGTGAGAAGCACTATCAGGTGGCTGAGGCGTATCGCAACCGGACGCTTTCGCAACAGGCGCTGGGTTCCTGGAGTGGCATGGAACAAGACGCGGCGCGCATGGCGGCGATTGCGCGAGCCATTCCGAACGGCGGCCAGCAGGTCGCCGACGCGTTGCTGTTGCAGTCGCAAGCTGCCTACGAATTGAAAAAGCATGAAGAGGCGGAGCGAACCGCGACAGAAGCACTGGCCGTCATCGAACGGGACACGCCGAAGGACGTGCGCGGCCGCTGCAATGCGCTGATGGCGATTGGCGCGGCGCAGATCGAACAGGGCGAGCGCGCCAAGTCCGTGGCTACCTTGGAGCAGGCGCTTGCGATGTCGGATGAGGCGTACGGGAAGCAGGTCCATCGCAAGGCCGCGTTGCAGAATCTGCTTGCGGATGCCTATGCGCGGGCGGGAAAAAATGAAAACGCTTCGAAGTTGTTTGCCGAGGCGATGCCGGTGATTGCCGCGAACCGCAAACGGTGGGAGCCGGCGCAGGTGCGGCACATGGAAGAGCGCTTCGAACGGTTCCGCCGGGCAGTGAAGTAAGGCAACCCAGGCCGTTACGGAGTGCTTGCTTCCCTGGTGAGATACGCATGGATCCAGGCTTTGGCCATGCGGAGTTCGCGAAACACCGTGGCTGGCGACAGGTTCATGGCCTCGGCGGCTTCCTCGCGGCTGAGACCGCTGAAGAAGATCAACTCCACGATCCGCGCCTTGCGTTCATCCTGTGCTTCGAGCGCCCGGATCGCCTGATCAATCGCCAGAATTTGTTCGTCGGGCTGGGAGCCGATTGCGAGCGCCTCATCAAGATCCACTCTGAGCGCACCCGAGCCGCGCTTGGTGGTGAGCCGGGCATTGGCGTAGTCGACCAGAATACGGCGCATGGTGCGGGCCGCGATGGCGAAGAAGTGCGCGCGGTCCTGATACCCGGTGGCGCCGCCGGCCAGGCGCATGTAAGCCTCGTGAACAAGAGCCGTGGTCTGCAGCGTATGCCCGCCACGTTCGTTGCTGAGGTAGCGGTGGGCGATGCGGTGCAATTCGTCGTAGACCACCGGCATCAGGCGGTCAAGCGCTCCGGTGTCACCATTACGGCTTGCCGCCAGAAGGCGAGTCAACTCCGAGGGGGGCAGCGATGCCATTCCCGCCATAATGCAGGATCGCGTGCAAGGTGTCAAACGGCTCGCACGTCACATCAATCCAACGGAAGCGCGGAAATGAGTAACTTCTCCTGGCGTTTCACTTCGACCTTGAGCTTCTCGCCGAGGCCGAGGTTTCCGGTGAGAGTCAGTGTGTAATTGCCGCGAGCGACATCGAAGATTCGCGGGGCGGGCTGCTTCATGCCGGAGCGTGCGAGGTCGCGCAGGTTGAAGGAAGCGCCGCCGGTCTGGCGTGCGAGGGATTCGAAGAGACCGCGCTCGGCGCCGGTGGCGTAGATCGGATAGATGGACACGCCCTTGCGGCGGGCGAGGCGCACGACTTCGCGCTCGCTGACGCGTCCTCCACCTTCGAAGCCTGTGGTGACGAGAAAGACCACGCGGCGGAAGGTGGCATGATCGAAGCCGCTCTCCATGGCGGCGAACAACGCATCAAGCACGCGAGGTGTGTTGCCATACTTCACGCGATTGAGGCCGCCGTGCAGTGCTTCCTTGCTGGAAGTGAAGTCCTGCACCATTTCAGCGGAGGAGTCAAAGGAGACGATCGACATCTGCTCCTTTTCCTTGAGCTCGGCGATCAGCGAGCCGGCGACGGGCTGGACCATCGCGCCGACGAGGCTGGTGTCGACGAGGAGCATGACGTCGATAGGCTTGCTGGAGTACTCGGCGGCCTCGACGCGGCGGGGCAGCTTATCTTCGAGAAACGTGAAATCCTCGGCCTTGAGGTCCATGACGGGCCTGCCGGTCTTCTGCTCCACCACGGTGACCAGCACGCGCATCGCTCCCTGGGCGCACAGCGATGAGGCGAGAATCAACGTGAAGAGGTGCTTCATTCGCTTTCCTTCCCGCCGCTTTTCGAGTCAAGACCGCTCTTGCGAGGCGGACCGTCACGGCGGTCTTCAGGCGGAAGGTCGGGGCCGGTCACCTGCACTTTGCTGCCTGTGTCGAGTCGCGCCAGGGGACCGGTGGCGACCTGCTCGCCTTCCTCGAGTCCTTCGAGGATCTCGATCTCCTGATCGAAGCGGTCGCCCAGTTTGACTTCGCGGGCTTCGATGACGCCGCCGTTGATGACGTAGGCTTTGTTGGAGCCCATGACGTAATTGACGGCGCGGGCGGGGACGACGACGACACGCTCGGCACGGTCGGTGGGGACGCGAGCCCGGGCGTAGGATCCCGCTTTCAACTCGCCGGCGGGGTTCGCGATGAGGGCCTCGACGACGAAGGTGCGTTTGGTTTGGTCGACGGTGGGGGCGATGCGCCAGATTTTGCCGGAGAACTTGCGGCCGGCGAAGGCTTCCACGCCGACTTCCGCGACCTGGCCATTCTTGATCCAGGGCGCCATGCGTTCGGGGACTTCCAGGCGGAGACGAATGGGGTCGGTCTTGACCAGGGTGAACAGGGGGGCGTTCGGGCGGACATACTGGCCAACGGCGACCTGGCGTTCTTTCACGAAGGCCTGGAAGGGAGCGCGGACGCTGGTGTCGCGGAGTTTCTTGCGCTGGAGGTCGACGACGGCTTTGTAGCGCTCCACTTCCTGCATGAGGTTGCGGGTCTGGTTGATGGTGGCGTCGAACTCGGCCTGCGCGGCCTGGAGGCGGGCGGAGGACTGGTCGAGGTCGACACGGGCGCCGATGCCCTGTTCGACGAGATTACGCACGTTTTTGTAGCGCTGCTCGGCTTCGAGGCGGGCGGCGGCGGCGCGACGGACATCGGGAGCTTCGCGGGGATCCTTGAGGCGTTCGGCTTCCGTTTTGAGGCCGAGGCGTTCGAGCGACTGGCGAAGTTGGGCTTCGTTCTGGGCGAGGATGTAGCGCTGCTCTTCGTCGGAGATGTGGACCAGGACCTGTCCGGAGTTGACGCGATCGCCGAGGTCGGCATTCACCTGGTCGACGCGGCCCTCGATTTCGGCGCTGATGAGGACTTCGTCAAAGGGATAGAGCGTGCCGACGGATTCAACGATGCGGAGGACTTGCTTTTGTCTGACGGGGGCGGAGCGAACTTGGATCGGCCCGGATTCCTGCTTTTTGGCGACCGGTTGTTGCTTTTGACAGGCGAAGAAAAGGAGAGGTGCACAAAGGATGACAGGCCGAGGAATGCGCATGGGGATAGACCGACAACCTCGATTGTACTGAATTTTGGGCGTGACGCCGAAAATGTTGCAGGTTGGGTGGAGAACGAGCTCAGAGATGCCGATAAGAGGACATGCGGGGAATCAGGCGCCAGATCTCCAGGCGGAGATAGCCTGACCTCTGCAAACCGGCTCGATGACTCCAGCATCTGTCGCATTCGCCTCGTTCGTGATCTTCCTCGGATTCGTGAGCACGGTCGTGTCCGCGGTGGGGTTCGAGGCGTCGAATACGGCGAGATTCCTGGTGTTTCTCGGGCTGGGCGTGATCGCGGCGAGTTTGCGCATGGGGCTGCCATCTTTGCGAGGGACGCTCTCACTGAATTTCCTCTTTGTGCTGATGGGTTTGCCCCAATTGTCGCTGGGCGAGAACATGTCGATTGCGCTGGTGGCGACCTTGATCCAGTGCATGATGATCCCTCCCCGCCATCCGCGCTGGATGCAGTTTGCGTTCAATCTGGCGACGGTGGCGATCTCGGTGCATTCGGCCCATCTGGTGTTTGGCTTGTGGAAGACGAACACGGCGGGCGTGGGTCTGCTGGTGCCGAATTTCGTGGCGGCAGTTGTCTACTACGTGATGAACACGTTCCCGGTGTCCGCGATGATTGCGTTTGAATCGAAGACCTCGATTCTCAGTGTCTGGAAGGAGTGCTACCGGTGGACGCTGCCGTTCTATCTGGCAGGCGGGTTGGTGGCGGTGGCCGCCGCACTGACGTCGAGTATTCTTGCCACGGCGCTGATGGCGCCTTTCGTACTCCTAATCTTCTGGTACTACAGCGTGCATCTGTCGCGGTTCGCGGCGGAGAAGAATCAGGCGGAGGAACTGGCGGATCTGCACCAGAGAACCATTGAGGCGCTGGCGCTGGCGATCGAAGCGAAGGACCACTCGGCGCAGGACCATTTGTTCCGCATGCAGACCTATGCGCTTGCGATCGGCGACGCGATGAAGCTCGATAAGAAGGATCTGGACGCGCTGCGGGCAGCGTCTCTGCTGCACGATATCGGAAAACTGGCGGTGCCGGAGCACATTCTCTCGAAGCCCGGAAGGTTGAGCCGGGAAGAACTTGAGAAGATGCGGATTCACCCGGCAATCGGAGCCGAGATTCTGGAGATGGTGAAGTTTCCGTATCCGGTGGCGGAGATTGTGAGACATCACCACGAGCGCTGGAATGGCGGTGGCTATCCGGATGGACTTGGCGGCGAGAAGATTCCGATTGGGGCAAGAATTCTGGCGGTGGTGGATGCGTTTGACTCGATGTCGTCACCGCGCTCTTACCGTCCGGCCATGACGCCGGAGGGAGCGTTGGGGCAGATTGTCGCGGACTCGGGCATTGCGTTTGATCCGCAGGTGGTGGAGGTGCTCCGCGCCGGCTATCCCGACTTTGAGCAGATGTATCAGCGGCGGCGGCAGGAACGAGTACGGCTGTCCTCCGACCTCTGCTGGAAGTACACGCAGGACGAGCGTCCGGTGGGCGCCGAGCCAGCACCAACCGCGGAGAAGGCAACGTTCCTGACGTCGATCGCGGCGGCGCATCAAGAGGCGCAGATGCTGTTCGAGCTTGCTCAGGAACTCGGCAGTTCGCTGAGTCTGGATGAGACGCTATCGGTATTCGCGGTCCGCATCCGGCGTGCGATTCCCTACGATGCGATCGCGATCTACGTGCTGCGCGATACGCTGTTGCGGCCCGAGTTTGTCGCCGGTGACAACGTACGGTTGTTCTCACAGCTCGAAATACCCATGGGGCAAGGGGTGTCGGGATGGGTGGCGGCGAACCGGAAAGCGGCGCTGAACGGGAATCCGCTGGCGGAGCCGGGCTACCGGGAGGACTCCACTCGATTCGCGCCGATGCGGTCAGCGCTGGCTGTGCCACTGGAGGGAGTCAACGGAGTGGTTGGAGTGCTTTCGCTCTACGGCGGCGAAAAGGAGGCGTTCACACGCGACCATCTGCGCATTCTTCAGGCCATCTGCGGCAAGGTGGCGCTGTCGATTGAGAACGCGCTGAAGTACCGGCAGGCGGAGAGTTCCGCGTCGACGGACTATCTGACGGGGTTGTTCAATGCGCGGTCGCTGTTCCTGCACCTGGATGGTGAGATCGCGCGATGCAAGCGTCTGGAGCATCCGCTGGCGATTCTGGTGTCCGATCTCGATGGATTCAAACAGGTGAATGACCGCTTCGGGCATTTGGAGGGGAACCGGCTGCTGCAACGGGTCGCCCAAAGGCTGAAGGAAAGCTGCCGCGAGTATGACTGCGTTGCGCGCATGGGCGGCGATGAGTTCGTGATGGTGTTGCCGGGTCTGAGTAAGGAAGGCGTGCGGAGCCTGATTCCGCGGCTTCGCGAGACGGTGAAGGAAGCCGGCCGAGAGGTGCTGCACGAGGATGTGATTGGCTTCTCGGTGGGAGAGGCTTACTATCCGGTGGACGGGGTGGATGCGGAACGACTGCTGGCGGAGGCGGATCGCCGCATGTATCAATTCAAGGCGCAGTCGAAGCTGGCCAAGGATCGGGGCTTCGATTTCGACCGTTCGGCGACGCCGGTGTGAGATGTCAACGGGCGCGTTGTTGAGAGCGCACCTGCGGCCATGGCACACTGATCTCAAAGAGACATGGCCAGTGGCAACGCGATGATCGAGGCTTGTGGCCTCACCAAGATCTACGGCAAGTTTGCGGCGGTGGAAGACGTCACGTTCAGCGTGCCCGCGGGGCAGGTGTGCGCCTTTCTCGGACCGAACGGAGCGGGTAAGTCGACCACGATGAAGTTACTCACCGGTTACTTGACGCCGACCTCGGGCAGCGCAAAGATTGCTGGAATTGACGTTGCCAGTGACCGCATGGCGGCGGCGGCGCGGCTCGGCTATCTGCCGGAGAATGGGCCGCTGTATCCGGAGATGACGCCGGTGGGTCTGCTGCGCTTTTTCGGGAATGCGCGGGGGATTTCGGGGGCGCGGCTGGAGTCGCGGATCGCGGATGTCTTGAAGCGGTGCGCGCTCGAAACCGTGAGGGAGAAGACCATCCGCAAGCTGTCGAAGGGATACAAGCAGCGCGTGGGCATGGCGCAGGTGCTGTTGCATGAGCCGGATGTGCTGATCATGGATGAGCCGACGACGGGTCTGGATCCGAACCAGATTCTCGAGGTCCGGCGCACGATTCGGGAGTTGGGACAAAACAAGACGATTCTGCTGTCGACGCATATCCTGCAGGAGGTGGAGGCGATGGCGGATCGTATTGTCTTCATCAACCGGGGCCGGATCGTGTATGACGGGACGCCGGTGGCGTTGCGCGAAGAGCACTCGACGCTTGAGAGCGCGTTTCACAAGCTGACGGGGCATGTGGCATCGGTGGACGCGGTGGCGGGCGCGGTAGCGGCGGAACCGATTCAGTGAAAAAGAATGCGCATCAGCGGGATTGATACTCGCGCATCGGAACGGGAGTTTTCAGACTATCGGCCGCGAAATGCAGCACGGCATGAATCTGTTCCCGGGTGACAGCGAATTCTTCCATTACCTCTTCCGCGGTCAGCCCAGCTTCCAGATTCTCAAACACCGTAGCGACCGGCATACGAGTGTCCTTGAAAACCCAGGCGCCGCTGACCTTGCCGGGGACGCTTTCCACGGCGGGGCATTGCGACCAGTCCAGAGCGGCCATTGACGACATCCTCTCTCTCATCATAGTTCTTTCACCATGAAGCATCCGCGACCGCCTGTTACGGACTTCGAATCGAGTGCCCTTGGGAGTATACTCATCGTGCGTGGCATCGTACCGACTTCTGATCCTGTGGGCAGCCGTTTGCGCCATTTGCGCCGCTGGACGGGATCCCCGGATCGAGCGTGCGGAGAAGGCCATCGACGCGGGTGAATACGGCACCGCGGTGCGCCTGGCTCGCGAGGCTCGGCAGCATTGCGAAACGAGTGGAGATCCCACGTGCACCGGGCAGTCGTATGTGGTGGAAGGGCTGGCGGGTCTGTACGAAGCCCGGTACGCCGATGCGGAGACCGCCTTTCAAGCGGCGCTTTCCCGTTTCGAAAAGACACAGGAGCGTGCCAAGATCGCCGATACGCGCAACAATCTTGGCGCGGTGGCATTCTATCGAGGCGCCTATGCGGAGGCGCTCTCTCAATATCAAGCGGCGAATGCGACGCTGAAGGGCGCGGAGAAGGAGAGTTGGTACGCGGCGGCGAAGCAGTTGACCGATGGCAACATGGCGGCGCTGCTGCAAAGGCTTGGGCGATATCGCGATGCGTTGGACCTCTATCGCGGGTTGGGCGCGAATCCTTCGGGGCTTTCGCCAAGTGAACATGCGCGGCTGCTGACGAATCTCGGTGCGCTCTACCGCCGGATGGGCGATCCCTACAAAGCGTCGGATCAGTATGACGCGGCGCGGGCATTGCTTTCGCGCGACCAACATGCCGATGCACTGCTTGGCGTGCTGAAGAATCAGGGCATTCTGCATGTGATGGAGACCGGTGACTATGCGACGGCGCACCGGCTCTTCGCGGAGGGGCGGGCGCATGCACACCGTTCCGGCAGCGCGCGCGAGGAAATGCAATTTCGCATGTATGCAGGTGAGGCGCTATTCCGGGAAGGCGATTTGGCGGGGGCGGAGCGCGAGTGGCGTGCGGTGCTGGCGGAGAGCGAGAGGCTCGGCACGGTGGAGGAACAGTGGAAGTCGCTTCACGGATTGGGCCGCGTTGCGCTTCGTGGTGGATCGCCGAAGCTTGCATCGGAACGCTTGGAAGTGGCGGCGAAGACGCTCGAGTCGGTGCGTGGGAGAATCGCGGGGACGAGTTTGCGGCTCGACTTTCTCTTCGACAAGCATGATGTCTACGATGACTGGATCGAGGCGGAACGGCGAAGTGCGCGGACGGAGCGGCTGGTCGAGATCATGGAGAGGGCGCGGGCGCGAGTGTTGAGGGATCAGGTGGCGGCGGCGATCAGCGCGGATCCGAAGGTGGAGGCGCAACTGAAGCCGGTTCGCGAACGGATCGCGGCGGCGGCGAAACGGCCGGACGGGTTGACTGCGCGCTTGGCGGCGGAATCGGAGTACGAAGCTCTGGAGGCGAGGCTTCAGGCGGAACGGCTTCCTGGAGCGGTGATGGCGCCGATTACCCACTCGATTAGCTGGGCGCGCGCCGAGTTACAGGAGGGGCAGGCCGCGCTGATCTATTGGGTGGGGAAGCGCCGGAGCTTTTTGCTTTGGGCCTCGCAGGACAGGTCTGGAATTGCGGATCTGGGGCCGGGAGAGCGCGCGGCGGCAGGCCACGTGAATGTCGCGATGCGGCGGTTGATGGCGGGCGATGCGGGTTGGGACAACGAAGTGACCTGGCTGCTGCCCGGCATTCCCTTGTGGCAGGACACTTCGGTGCGCACATTGTCGGTGGTGCTGGAAGGTGCGCTGACCCATGTTCCGTTGGATGCGGTGCGTCTGCCCGATGGCCGCAGGCTGGTGGAGCGCTATGCACTGAGCTTTCTGCCTTCGGCGGCGTTCCTGAGGCTGCGGCCCGTGTTTCACCGGCGGGCGGGATGGCCTTGGGAACGGCAGATTGCGGCGTTTGGCGATCCTACACCGGGCGCAAAGCTTCTTCCGGATGACGAGCGACTGCCGAATCTTCCAGGGACCGCAAGTGAGTTGCGCAGCATCGAAGGCACGCTGCCAGGGAGCGTGCTGGCGGTGACCCGGGACGAGTTCACGCACCGGAAAGTGGCGGAAGAAGCTGGGAAAGCTCCCATGCTGCACATCGCGACACACGCGGTTGTGGATTCGGCGGATCCCCTGCGGAGCCGTTTTCTGCTGTCGGATGGGTATTTCTTTTTGAGCGACGTGTGGCCGCTCCGGTTGTCAGGCACTCAGCTTGTCGTACTGTCTGCTTGTCAGACAAGTGAAGGCATACAAGTGCGCGGCGAGGGTGCGCAGAGTCTGGCGCGTGCGTTTCTCGCCTCCGGCGCGCATGCGGTGATGAGCACGCGATGGCCTGTGGAGGATCGTGCCACTGCGATCTGGATGCGGGAGTTCTACCGCCATGTGGCGCGAGGCGCGGATCCGGCGGCCGCCATGCGCGAAGCGAAGCTCAGCTTCTTGCGGCGTGGGGATGCGTATCGCGATCCCAAGTTTTGGGCGGCTTTTACGATGGCAGGACAAGGGCATCAGCCGGTTCCGCGATTTCTGTCCTGGAATCACTTATTGGTTGGGAGCGCGGCGCTGCTGCTGTTTGGTGTGACGGTGATGCGTCTGATGCGTTTCAGCGAAGCACCACGGGAGGAACCGCAGCCAGGGTCCCATCAGGATTGACCATCACATGGTGAGTGTTGATGCCGAGCGGAGAGGTGACGCGCACCCATGACGATGCGTTGAGAACATCCGCCGGCAGCAATTCTTCAAGCGACCGGACTGCGAACTCGGCGGCGCCCAACTGGATCTGCGCCACAGGTCCGATGTTTCCCGTGGCATTGAATGCCTGCACGCTGATGACGACCGCGGTCCGCTGCGGGTTGCGCACCGCGAGATAAGGTTTCGCGGGATTGGAGCGGTCGCGGACGAGCAATGCGTCCACGGACCGGCGGCTCGCAAAGACCGGGCGGAGCGTTGCATCCAGGGGGTCCGATCCGCCGGGAGCACGGCGGGCCCGCAAGTACGAGTAGTAGATCACCTTCTCGCCCATCTTGTTGTCGACGGTGACGCGCGTTCCCTCGAATTCGGCGGTGTTGCGCATCCGCATCAGAATTTCGCTGGGGGCAATGCGGAGCACGCTGGCCTCGGGTACTTCCGCGAGACGGACGGCGAGATTGGCTGGGAAGCCGCGGCCGATGATGCGGAACTGATCCCCCGGTGTCATCAAGCCGCCACCGGGTACGACATTCTCGATGGCCAGTGTGCCGCCGATAGTGACCGCGCCGTCTTTCGACTCCTCGGGGTAGGGTTGTCCGGTGAAGTTCAAGAAGAAGGACTGGCCGAGATCAATCGAGACCGGGATCCGTGTACCCGGGGCCAAGCCCGGCTTGAGTTTGATGGCGAAGGTGGCCAGCGGATAATCATTGCTGAGTCCGAAGGAGGCGCTGCTTGCCGTTGCTTCGAGCGTGAGTCTCCCGTTCGAGATGCTGGCGGCTCCGACGGCGCCTTCGGCAAGCGAGATGCCGAGGACATCCTCGAAATACGACTCATCGAAGGACAGCCCAACCTTGGTGCGGGCGATTGGTTTGGGTTCGGTCAGTTCGAACTTAAGCTGCACCACCGAACCAGCGGGAGCCACTTCCTGGGTGACTCTGAGCGAGACTCCCAGGTGATTCTGCGCGCACAGAGCCGTAGCGATGAACCCGGCCAGCCATGAAATCCTCATGCCGGAATCTTCCTTTCCTGAGCTATTCCGGGGAGCCTTTCACTCGAACTCGAAACGCGGTACTGCCCGACGCGACAACTCGCCCCTGCGCGTCCAAGGCGGACACCTCCAGGTGCAGCGTCTTGCCGGGCTTCATCCAGCGCTTCCACTGATCCGAAGTCCTGACCTCCCGATTCCCCACCGTGCCCGACCATAGTACGTTGCCGTCGACTTCGACGAGTCTCACTGTGTGCGACACGGCATTTTGGGCGGCATCCCAGCGGAAGACCGTGGGAGGGGCTTCGAGGTCGCCGGAAGGTTCAATGGTGAGCTTGGCGGCGGACCGGTACACGCCGGCCGCGCCCTCGGGAGGAGGCTGAATGCCGCGGTTCCACTCCACGCCTAGGGCGATGGCCAACAGCAGTGCCGCGGACGCACCGGCCCAGTGCATCCAGCCGAGTGATTTCAGCGGGCCTGAGAGGGTGTTCCTCAGGCCGGGTTGCGGCTGCGGGGCAGAGGAAGCAGCGAAGGGCTTCCTGCTTGCGATGATGTGATCGAGCGCCGCCTGTTCTTCGGGAGATGCCTCCGCTGCGAGGAATTCGCGATAGAGACCGGCTTCGGTGCGGCAAGCCGCGCAAACCGTGAGATGGGTCTCGATTTCGAAGCTCCCGTGGTCATCCACGTGCGCATGCAACTGGTGCGGTTCGGGACAGTGCTGCGTCTCGGGATTCAGAGCATGCCGGAGAGCGTGCTTTTGCGCGGGGCTCCATTTAGGATCGGAACTCATTGTGTCACCTCTGCGTCACCTCTGCTGAGCCATCCACCGGCCCAGAGCCGCTTTGAGTTTTCGCTGCGCGGAGACGATGTAGGCCTTCGCTCCGCTCTGATTGGTCAGTCCGAGCTGACGCGTAATGGCTGGGAGAGACAACTCCTCGCAATAGTGCAGCAGCACGACACTGCGCTCGGTATCGTTGAGCGTCTCGGTGAGCAGGGCGCGAGCCATCTTGAGCTGCGACTGCCGTGCGAGTTGTTCGTCGGCAGGGGGATCCCCAGTCTCGAGTGTAGCCAGGAGCACATCGCCAAGTTCCTCGGTCTCGCGCAGCCGGTCGGCTTGGGCGGCATTGATGCAGTGATTGCGCGATACCGTGTAGAGCCAGGTGCTGAACTTGGATGTGCCTGCGAACGTATCGAGGTTGCGATAGACACGCGCGAAGATTTCCTGGGTGAGGTCGGAGGCGCGGTCCCGGTCGCCGCACCAGCGCAGGCACCACAGCGCCACGCGCCGGTAGTGCCGCTGAATCAACTCGTCGGCCAACCCATTGCGGTCGGCAGGCGACTGAGAAGACTGAAACTCCTGTATCAGCTTTTCGTCGCTTCGGTCGTGCATCCGTTCGCCGGCACAGCCTCATGGGGGCGCGAGGATTCATTACCTGGTGAGACAGGTGCGGACGCTCCCCTGGAACAAGGCATCGCTGCCGTGCTTAGTATCGCATATAGCTGGACAAGACAGGAGCCAGAATGCGCCGCTAGCAGCCGAAGCGGACGGGTTGGCCCGTTGCCCTTAGAACGGACTGCCAGATTTCGCTCGATTCGGTAAGGCGCTTCTTCTCTCCGGTGCAGAGACTGACAGGCACGTGTGTCATCATGTTGTACCAGATGCCGATCAGCATTCCCGTTTTGCCCGCCATGGCGGCATGAACGGCGTTGCGGGCGAGCTGGTCGCATAGGAAGGCATCATCGGTATTCGCCGTGGCGCCGCGAATGTAGTAACTCGGATCGAGATACTTCACGTCTACCGGGACCTTGCGCTCGCGGAAGTACGAACGGATTTCCTGCATCAGGAACAAACCAATGTCGGGGCGTTGCTTGGGATCGTGCGGCTCAGGGAAGAGGTCCATCCCCGCACCCTCCGCGACCACCACCACCGCATGACGGCGCTGTTGCAGGCGTTCAAGCAGCGTCTCCAGAAAGCCTCCTTCGCCGCGCAGGCGGAACGGGACTTCGGGAACAAGCGTGAAGTTTACTTCCTGGCTGGCAAGAGTGGCGCCCGCGGCGATGAATCCCGCGTCGCGGCCCATCAGCTTCACAAGGCCGACACCGTTGAAGTGCGCCCGTGCCTCATTGTGCGCGCTGTCGATCACCTGACGCGCCTTCTCCACGGCCGTCGCATAGCCGAACGTCCGCCATACATAAGGAATGTCGTTGTCGATCGTCTTTGGAATACCAACGACGGCCATCGGATCGCCCTGCCTGGATGCCTCCAGCCAGATCTGGTGCGCGCCCTGTTGGGTTCCGTCGCCGCCAATGACGAAGAGCATGTTCACACCCAGTTCGCGGAGGCGGCGCACCATGACCGCGGGCTCGGGGTTGCCGCGGGAGGTGCCGAGAATCGAACCACCATGCTCATGGATGTCGGAGACGAGAGCCGGCGTGAGATAGAGCGGCGGCATTCCGGTATCGGGATCGAGGCCGCGATACCCATAGCGAATCCCGAGGCATTCCTTCACGCCATAGCCGTAGTGGAGCTGGAGCACGAGAGAGCGGACGACGTTGTTGAGGCCCGGGCAGAGACCTCCACAGGTCACAGCAGCGGCGCGTACATCGGCGGGGTGGAAGTAGATCTTGCGGCGCGGCCCGGCGCGCTCGAAGGAACAGCCCGGGTCGGGCACACTGCCGTTGTGAATCTCAGCGTGCAATGGAATACGGACCTCATCTGAGACGAATGTGTCGCCCAGCCGCAAGGGGGAGGGCACTTCGCAGGGACCGAGTTGCTGCACGATGAATTCGGGATGAATGGGGGATTCCGGGTGGACTGGGAAGTCGGGAGAAGCCATCTTCTCCATGCTACAGGGATCTCAGCGGCTTACGCCGGACGTGCCGGTTCGGCTTAACGGCTCGGGGCGGATCGACACGGTCGAGCTTGCCGGCCTTCTGCCGTCGATCACAAAACCTGGTGAAGGCGCCGTTGGCGAGCCGGGGGAAGAGTTCCGGGGGGCGAGCGCTTCATGATCCAGCCAGGGGAGGCTAGGGGCTGCCAGCCGGTACGCCAGTCGGCGTGATCCCAGTTCGCCGGAACAAGCCCGATTTCCCGTGAGTCTGAATAGGCCTTGTTACGATTGCTAGAAATGGCAGACGGAGCCGGGCACATGGAGATCGCGCGAGCAGTGTTCAACACAGGGCGGACGGAGCTTGCCGAGTTAGATTCCCGCATGTTGGACAACCCTGTCCCACAGATCGATTTGGAACTCGCGTTTGAAGCTCAGTCAGAACTTGTCTTCCCGGTCGTGGCGACGCTACAGGGAGACGAACTTTGTCTGTCCGTTGGACGAAGCTTCTTCGGCGAGTGGCTTCCTTGTTCGGATCCTTGGGCGTCGTCGAGCGGTTTCGAAGCTGCCTCCTGGGCGTGTAGCCGGCAGTATCCGGCTGGTTGAGTGTGCTCGAAGAGACCAGGTAATCAAGGCTCGACTTGAAGAGTGTACAAGTAGGTACTGGCGGCCAACAGCTACGGGAGCAAGCTCCGTTGGCGTTCGCTGAGCAAGCCTACTGTCCGCGTCCAACGTAATCGGCCTTCGAGCTTGAGAAGTGGCCCTATGCTTGATCGCGCACTTCTAGCCGATCTTCGGGATGAAGCGGGAGACGCACTGATCTTTGTTGATGCTTATGCAGCTATCCACAGGGAAGCCAGCAAGGTCGATCTGCCGTGGCTCAAATCGCTGCTCCAAGACCGCAGCGCGCTAGTCCGAGAAGCCGTTGCCGCACCGGTAGCAGACCTGGAAGGGCTGCCAGCGCTTCGCGATCTGCTGGTTGCATAATCAAAGAGGCCTCTAGACGACAGCTACGACCACGATGGCTTTACCGCCGTGCTTATCGACATGGTGTCCAGCGATTCGGGAGAGGCGAAACGATGCCTGTAAGTCCCAGCGGCCTTCGGCACTCGCGAAAAACGACCCGTTATGTTGTGCACAACATAATAGGCAACTTCTCGTGAGCGCCGAAGTAGTGGCCGACAACGATGAAAGCGTTCGAGAAAACGCCCGATGGCTGATGGAACACTGCGACCCTAACGCTTCGAATTGAAGCAGGTTGGCGTCGGCCTGCCGATAGGTCCACGAAAACGGCGCATTCGCACTCTTCTTGGTACCAGGCGGTTTCGGGACTCAAACGCCCACACTCCAACGCCCCGACGAGGCGGTCTCGGCTGGAGAGCCGCCGCGGCACGCGTGCGCGACGGCCTTCGGCGTCTATAGGAAATACGACACCGGGTTGATGAAACGCGGACTGCGGTTAGGTGTCCAGGGGATGTATACGATCAGCAGCGCTCTCGGACCGGGGTTTCTTCTCCACCACCTGCATCGGGTCCATCAAGTGTTGCGGACGGAACATCTCTTCCGACCATTTTGAGCTGTCGTCCAGCTTCAAGCCCGCATAATAACCGATGTCCCGGAAGATGCAGTAGCGGACTTCGCCTTCCACCTTCCAATCCTCGGTTCGCAGGCGGAGCAGGGTCCCTTTGGCGATCGGGCCTTCCAGTTGGACGCAGGCTCCGGAATGCGAAATATCCTCCAGCACGCCCGTCCCGGCACGCTTCCAGCGGCCATCGGCTTTCTGCCAGATCTGCACCAGTTCGGAGCACCAAAGGCGAGGCTCGCTACGGCGCTCGATGAAACTGTTCGCTTTGCGCAATTCTCCTTCGCGCGAAAGGGCACTCGCCAACCTCGTCAGGTTCCCCAGCATATGTGTCTCCCTCAAAAGCGGGGTCAGACTCACCCTGACCAAAGTTCTAGAACCCGCGATTCGAACTTACCATATTCCGAGCAGTTTCCACCAGAGGAATCCGACCGTAGACCAAACGGTAAGGTTGATTACTGACATCAGAAATCCGACACGCCACCAGTCCTTCCACGTAACGTATTCATGGGCAAAGAACATGGGCGATGGTGTGGTGCCGTAGTTGGTCAATCCCGCGGCGAAGTTCACAAACGTTGCGAAGGAAAAGGCAACCAGTCCGATCGGCGCGCCCTTAGCCGTAAGCACTGCCAGAAACGGAGGATACATCGCAAGGATGTGGGCAGTAATACTGGCAAAGCCGTAGTGGGCATAGAAGTAAACCAGTAGTGCCACGGCAAATAGGACCACCCAGCTTGAGTCCAAGAAAAACGATGCGACGCCCTTTGCGAACGCCTGTGTCACGCCCGCCTTGTTCAACTCGCGTCCCAGGCACACCAGCCCGCCGTACCACAGGAAGATGTCCCACATCGCGGTTTCTTTCTTCACGTCGTCCCAACTCAGCACGCCCGAGATCAGCAACACCGCACTCCCCAAGAGCGCGACCACCGTGATGTCGATGCCATGCATGCGGTGTGTCACCCATCCCACGCACACGGACAGAAACACCGCCGCCATGATCTTCTCCGCCAGACTCAGACTGCCCATCGCCGTAAGTTCCTTCCGCGCGAACTCCGCGGCTTCCGGTGTTTCGCGAATCACAGGCGGTAGCATCCACCGGGCGACCAGAGGGGCAAGGATCAGCGACACCGTGCCTGGCACGATCCCCGCCATGAACCAGCTCACGGGTGTGATGGGAAAGCCGGCTTGCGTGGAGATGCTCGCTGCGAGGGGATTGCTTGCCTGACCCGTGAAGAACATCGCGGCGCTGATGCAAATGCTCTGGTAGACGGCGGCGTAGAGAAATGTTCCCAGCATCGCCGCGGTCGGCCCTGGCGTGGAGCCATACAACTCGGTGATTGAACGGAGAATCGGCAGCACCACACCACCCGACCTTGCCGCGTTCGATGGGATAATCGCCCCCAGCACTACGTCCGACATCGCCAGTGCGTAGCTCACGCCCAGCGAACTACGGCCAAACAGGCGCACGAAGAAGAGCGCGATTCGCCTCGCGAGCCCTGTGTTGATGAGCGATCGCGAAATCATGAACGCGGCGACCACCAGCCAGACCGATCCGTCCGCGTAGCCCGCAAGCGCCTCCGCGATCGTGATGGACTTTGTTGCGGCGCTCAGCGTGACCCCGATGAGCACAATCGCCCCGCCGGGAATCGGCTGTAGGATCAGCCCCGCGATGATCGAAAGAAAGATTCCGAGCAGACGCCAGCCCTCGGGCTTCACGCTCTCGGGCTTCGGAAGCACATACACCAACACCACATAGAACAATGCGATGGCGGCGAGCTTCGTGAACTGGGACTGGCTGGTCAGCGTGAACGAACGTGGTTGCGGCTCGGGCACAAGCTGGAGATTATATCAGCCAGCCCTACATCAGCTTCGCCTGATACACGGCGTAATCCTCCAGCACCGTCATGCCGAGGAAGTACACGGTGCCATCGTCGCGGATGTCGAAGTCGCTGGTGCGGATCAGCAACTCGTTGTCCGGCGTCAATTCCGTCAGCATGTGAATGTAGTGCATCCGGTTGCCGCGCTTCACCGCGATCACTTGCGTATTGGTGTTGCACTGCACCACGACATCGCCATTCCGGTTGACATCGTAAGTGCCGATCGAATTCGCGGTGTGACCGGTGACCAGCAGATCGGTAACGGCAATCACCGTCTCCCACTTGCCTCCGCGATAGCGCACCAGCGTATTGCCGATGCCCTGCAGAGTGAACACGGCATAGAACGTGTCACCACCGGAGCGAATGGTGAAGATGTTCGTGACCAGCGACCCGTCGTGCCGGGTTTCGTTGATCTGCGCAACCCGTGTGAAGTTGCCGTTCTCCCACTGATAGAGCGCGAGCGAATTGTCTGCGAAGCGGAGGTTCAGCATCACCTTGCCTGCCTCATCGATCATCTGATCGCTCCAGGCGATGACGTAGTTGCCGTCCACCACCGTGCGACTCGCGGCGACTACGCCGTTCGTCGTGATGGTGGTGATTTGCTCCCCGCGTTTCAGGAAGAGCCGCTGATCGCCGCGATTGGTGCTGGTGGTCCAGAGCAGATCGCCACGCGCGTTCCCCTGGACGTTGAATGCGGAGTTCGCTGTCGCGCCATCTTCTAATGTGTGCCCGGGCCGCTGCAGCACTTCGGTGACGCCGTTGCTCTTCACGCGCATGATGCCGAGACCCGCGGTCTGCGAGATCAGCACATCACCGGAAGTACTCTTGCGATCGCCAGTGCCGGTGCCGGGGAAAAGCCCTGTGACGTTGAAACGCTCGCCCATCAGCATCACAGGCTGGATTCCACTCTCCGTCACTTCGAAGATGCTGCTGTTGCGGCCGCCCAGATACACGTGAACGGGACCAGTGCGATCGCCTCCCATGATGTTGCTGATACTGATCGGCGCTTTCACTTCGATGGGGTCACCGGCCTGCAGGATGCCGGTAGGATTCTCCGCCGGCTTGAGGAAGAAGATCTCCATTGGGCTGTCCTGCGTACGAGCCATGATGGTGACTTCACCCGCCGAGCTTACGGTTGCCCAGTCAATCGCGGGAACCGTCTTGCCGCGCAAAGGCGTGGACCCTTGCAGGAACACCGGGAAAGCCTCGTCGCGCCACAGATGCACGCCGTACCCGCGGCCGATGTCGCCGAGGAACAGCGCTCCTTGCGTGGGGCTCATCGCATAGAGGTTGCCGAAACTGCGCAACGCCAGCGTGCGCGGAGCCGCATCGGTCTGAAGATCGCGATACCGCAGCAGATGGAGTTGCCCGTTCGCGAGGCCGACAGCAACGCCCAACTCCCCGTTATTGTTGATGAAGAAGCCATTGCCGACGAACCGGCTCACCGTGTTGCCGAGCAGCGGATCGCCGACGCCGATGATCCGCCGGATGCCGTCGAACTGACGCGCGAAAAGCGCGCGCTGCGTGCCCGAGGTTGCGGTGAAGTAGACCGTGCCGTCTCCCGCGATTCCGAAATCATTGTCGAGCGTGAACGTTGCGGGGAAGTTCGGCAACTCCATCCGCGTGGACACAACCTCGTCCGGGAATCCGCGCGCGGGCACCCGGAAGATCGCCGAATAGGTTGGCCCCGCATTCGCGACACGGTAGTTGGCGCGAAACACCCATCCACCCGAATCGTTCAGGCAATTGCGATTGAGAAACGGTCCGGTGAGGAACTCGGTGCCGGGAAGGGGCATGGGATCGACGTAGAGAGGCTCCGGCTCCTCGCCCGCCCGCAGTCTGTAGATGCCCGTGCCGCTAAACAGGATGGTCGTCAGTGCGAGCACATCGCCGCGGTTGTTCATCGCAAGCTGTGAGAACTCGATCAACGAGGTCTGCGGCAAAGGTCCAGGCATGCCACCGTAGGCAAGCAGCGTATGGTTGCCGCCATCCAGCATCAACGGGCCGTTCGACGTTCCATCCAGCGACGCATTAAACACCACCTGGCCGCGCTCATTGCCGAGCATTGGAAGGATGCGCGCACGCAAACGGAACGGTCCGCGCATCTCCGCCGTGCTGAGTAGCTTCTTGAGCCGGTAGGTCTGCGGCGGTTGGATCGACACGGTGCTCAACGCTTGCGCCTGCCGCTCGAAGCCGGGCACGATGTTGCTGTTGTAGTCGTAGGAGGCGCGCACCAGAATGTTGCCCACCGCGACCGTGCGCAGCATCCCGGTGGTGCTGACGCTCGAGGTATTCGTGGTGCCGCCGTTGCCGCTCGATGTGAACCAGCGGAAACTGATGTTTGGAATCGGCTGATCGTCTTTGTTGTAGGCGACCGCGGTGAACTGCCGCTGTTCGCCGACCGTGAGCGTCAGGTTCGAGGGCGAGATCGCCACACGCTTTGGCAGCACCTGCACGAAGATGCTGTTTGTCACGTTGCCGATGCGCGCCGTGATCCGCGAGACCCCGAGACTGCGCGAGGTGAACTCGCCACTGAACTGCTCCACGGTGGCGATGTTCGCGTTGTCGGTGACATAGGAAGGGATGTCGTTGCTGCGTTCCACACCGGCCGCATCGCGCACCACGGAACGGATGCGCATGCTCTCACCAGCAATCACTCGAAACGAAGGTGCGATGATCTGCACGGTTGCCGCCGGCCCCTGCGCGAACGCTGCGGACGCCGCGGCGAGAAGCACGATCAGGCGTGTCATCCGAACACCTCGTTCACCGGCATGTATGTTCCTTCGGAGGCGTAGGGAATGTACTCGAAGCGCCGGCCGGACGGTGTGTCGGTGATGCTCTTCGTCCAGTCGATGCCCAGCGCGGAGAAGATCGTCGCCGCGACATCCTCCGTGTAGATTGCGCGATCAGCCTTCCAGCCAGGCGTCACGACGGTGGAACCATCCGGGCTTTGATCGCCAATGATCTGGCCGCCCTTGACGCCTCCACCCAACAGGGCCGCGCACATCGCATTCTTGTGATGGTCGCGTCCTCCCCGCGAATTCAGGACACCCGGCGTGCGGCCGAACTCGCCCATCATCGCGATCAGCGTCGATTGGAAGTCGCCCGATGCTTTCAGGTCTTCCACCAGCGCACCCACGGCCCGATCGAGATCGTTGTTCAGCGTGTACATGTTCGGCGCATACGTGGTGTCGAACATCTGCTGGTGCGTGTCCCAACCGCCCGTGGTGACGTTGATGAATACCGCGCCGTTCTTTGACCGGACTGCATTGCGCGCGAGAATCAGGCCCCGTCCGATGTTCGTGTTGCCGTAGCGTCCTTCATCGTCCGCGGTGTAGCGGAACACGCGGGCGATGTCCTCGTTGTACATCATCTGGCGCGCCGATCCGTAGAAACTCGCATAGGACGCCATGGACGAATCAAAGGGATTCTGGCGAAGGGGGCCGTCCAGTGCTTCCAATAATGCAAATTTGCTTTCGAAGCGTGCACGGCTGGTGGCACCGTGGTAGTTGTGCTCCAGCGTCGAGAGTCCCGCCCGATTCGGCGTCGGCATCAGGGGCGCGACTCGCCCGCCAAGAAACGCCGACCCCTGCTGGCCTCCGCTATAGAACGACAGGAACGGCGGCAGCGGCTGGGTCGATTTGCCGAGTTCGCGGCAGATCACCGAGCCGAAGTGCGGCGTCTCCTGCGCGAACGCTGGATTCGAGGGATGCGCTGTTTGCAGATAGAACTGGCCGCGCTCATGCGCCGCTTCCCAACTCACCAGCGAACGGAGGACGCACAGATCATCCGTAATCTGCGACATTTTTGGGAAGAAACGTTTTGAGAGAACGATTCCACCGGAGTGTTGCTGCAGGTCGGCATCCGGCGGATTCCAAGGACCGTCCTTCGGCGCGAATGTGTCGAGATGGCTCGGCGCGCCTGCCAGATTGATGAAGATGCACGCACGCGCACTGCCTTTCGGCGTCGCCTGGCGGCTGATGACTTCCGCATCGGCGTGCGCATTGAGCAATTGAAATCCCGCCGCCGAGGCCGCTCCCAACAGGAAGTGCCGGCGATGCATGGTGTGCTTTCCGCAATTCGTTTTCTTCATGGCATCCTCCTGTTAGTAGTTAAAGATGAAGTCCAGCTTGTTCAAGAGCGCCCATTGCAGGTCGCTCAGCCAGTCGAGCCGGGTGCCGGTCTTCATTCGCATCACAGCCGAGAGCTCGTCCGTGGTGGGATAGCGGGTGAGCGTTGCCAGAAACATCTCGCGGATGATCTCCTCATCGGACGCCTTGGATTCGGCGAGGCGTGCTGCCCGGTTGACGGGGCTGTCGGCTCGCGACGCGAATGTCCGAAGCACGGTTTGGCCGGCGTTCATCGTGTACAGCAGTTGCAGGATCGTGGGCGATGGATCGCGCCGGTTGTTCCACCAATCGCCGCGCCCAAAGGTGTTCAGGAACTCCACGACGGCGCCATCGGAGCGCGGCTCGGTCGGATCGGGTAATTGATTCGCATACATCAGCGGTTGATCGAAGCCCGGAACGAACATCGGCGTTTCGGTCTGCGTGGAAATCTGCAAGGCGTCATAGAGTTCTTCGGCGGCGAGGCGGCGTGGAATGTGCTTGGCGAAGTAGCGCGTATAGGAGTTGCGCCACGTGCCCTGATACTTGCTCGAAAGCTGGTAGGCACTGGAATTGGCAATCAGACGGAGCACGCTCTTGATGCTGTAGTTGTCCCGGATCAGGTGATCCGCGAGTTGTTCCAGCAACTCGGGATGGGTCACCTGCAGAGTCCAGGGAGCGGGCGGCGGGTTCTTTGGATCCACGCGGGCCAGATCCCAGCCGTCGGGCGGATCCACAAGACCGTAGTTGAACATGTAGGCCCATAGGTAGTTGACCGTTGCCTTCGCAAACTGACGGTCATTGGTCAGCATGCGCGCGAGTTCCTGCCTCCAAGCCCCACTCTTCGCCTCCTCACCAGTCGTGATGTAGCGGGGTTCGTAGGGGCCTCCAGAGCGCAGCGGACGGGGACCGGGCGATCCCGCATTGACGGTCGCGTAGTAGCCGCCGTTCTCGCGGTCGGTATAGAAGAACCGCATGCGCTGGTTGAACGCGTCCGCGCCGATGCGGGTCATGTTCATGCGCGAGAAGAATGCCGACATGCGCCAGAACGTGTCCCGATTCTGCCGTGTCAGCCAGAGATTGATCTGCTCCAAATGGCCCCGGCCGTGATGGCACGAGATGCACTCGGTCTTGAAACCGAGCAGCCGCACAGTCGTGCGATCGGTGAGCGTGTCCCAGGTGTCCTGGATCGGATCACCATCCTGCCAGCCGCGCGAGAGGAAGTTGGCCGGTCCCACCAGATCGGCATCGCCCTTGGCCGTCAGCATATCGGTGACCACTTCGTTGTAGGGGCGATCACGCTGCACGAAGTCGCGCAGGAAGCGGTTGAACAGCGTGCGCCCGGTGAGCCCGATGTAGCTGTAGTAACCGCTGGTGACCTCGAAGCGGTTGCCGAAGTAGAGCGTGAACTGGTCGACATACGCGGGCGAAGCGAGCAGCTTCTCAATCAGAAGCTGACGCTTATTCGGAGCTGTATCGTTGAAGAATGCTTCTGCCTCTTCCGGCGTTGGGATACGGCCCGTGAGGTCGATGCTGACCCGGCGCAGGAACTCCGCGTCGCTCGAGAGCGGCGCCGAGGGAACCCCGTCCACTTCCATCTTCGTGAAGATCTGTTGATCAATGAAACTGTTCCGCGCGATCGCGCTTTTCACCCGTTGTTTGTCGGACCGCGTGGCGAATTCCCACGCCGAGCGCTCCAATTCGAGCTGCCGCAGTGTCTCCGTGCGTTCCGCCGCGGGATACCGGGAGCAACCCGGATCGCTTGCCTGAGCCGACCCACCCAGAAGTGCGGTCAGGCAGATGATGGTGATGTGTCTCATAGGGACAAATTGCCTTAGGTCAATCATGCGATAAGTCGGGGCGTGGCGCAACACACGTGTGAACAGAAAGGACACTTAGATCAACCATGGTTCTGGGCCTGTTGCGGAAACCATCATCTGTTCCGCGAACCATGTACCATACAGGATCATGGAGGGTATCTCGCGGCGCGACCTGTGGATGGCGCTTGCGTTTCAGCCGCCCGAGCCGGTGCTTAGCCTGTTCTTCCAACTCGTCGCGGATGACGAACAGGTTTCACGCAACGCCATGCGGCAACTCGCCAAACAATGGCGGAATGCCTACACGATCCAGATCATCGAGATGATCCGGCTCATCTCGCCGAGGACGCGGCCGGGCGTGGGTGAATGTCTGCTGGCCTTTCTGACGGAACGGACGCGGAAAGGCTTTGGCGGCGATATCCGCCAGTGGACCCGATGGGCATGGTCGTTGCAGGAACCTCCACACTCGCAGTACGCGATCTTCAAGGGCGTGCTCTACGGCAACCTCGACCCGCGCATGCGCTCCTTCTTTCCTCCCGGCGTACGATCGCTCATTCCGCTTGCCGAGGTCGAGTGGGGTGGCGTGACCGTCAACGGCATCCCACCGCTGCGCGCGCCGAAGATGCTGCCTGCAGAGGATGCGAAGTATCTGAAGGACTCGAACGTCGTCTTCGGAATCGAGCATGGAGGCGAGGCGAAAGCCTACCCGAAGCGCATCCTTGCCTGGCACGAGATGGCGACGGACCTTGTGGGTGGGCTCGATCTCACCATCGTCTATTGCACCCTCTGCGGCACGGTGATCCCCTACCGCTCTCAGACCGGTGGGCGCAAGTTCACCTTCGGTACCAGCGGATTGCTCTATCAGTCGAGCAAACTGATGTTCGACGAAGAGACGAACTCGCTCTGGCCCACGCTGCAAGGGAAGCCGATGATCGGTTCGCTTGCAGGCTCGGAACTGGAACTAGACTTCGCACCGGTGGTTACGACGTCGTGGGGCGACTGGCGGAAGCGCTATCCCGAAACCCGGGTGCTTTCGCCGGACACCGGGCATTCGCGTGATTATTCGGAAGGCGCGGCGTACCGGGACTACTTCGCCACCGACGACCTGATGTTCGAGGTCGTGCGCAGGGACAAGCGGCTGAAGAACAAAGATGAGGTGCTGGTGATTCGGATTCGAGGGAAGCGCCCACTGGCCATCGCAGCCAGGTTTCTCGACCGGCGGCCAGAATACGAACTGGAGCACGATGGCGTGAGGCTGACCATTCGCACCGAAGCCGGGGCCAACCGGGTGTTCGTGGATGGCAAGCAAATCCCGGCACATCGGGCGTTCTGGTTCGGGTGGTATGCGCAATATCCGGATACCGTTCTCGTCCGCTGACCTGGCCCTTTTCCCCGAGCCCCTGCGCTGAGAAGCGTGCAGCAGGAAACAGATCCGCTGCAAGGAGATCCCGATGCCTCAACTGACAATATGCAACCGTCGAATGCTGCTCGCGACGGCGATTCTCGCCACTCTGGCGATTCCCATGTCTGCGCAAACGCAGAATATCCGTGTTGCCCACCGCTTCCGGGTGAAGCCCGACCGGATTGGCGATTTCCGCGCCATCCTCCGGGACGCGCAAGCCGTCCTTCAAAAGGAGAAGTTCGATCGCACTTCGCTTTGGTATGAGAGTCTGACTGGCCCTCAAGAGTTCGTGTGGGTGCGGTCGTTCAAAGACTTGGCCGATGCCGGCGCAACCCATCCGATTTCGAATCACCCGGCGATTGTCGCCCTTTCGACAAGGCTCGCCACATGCGTCGAGAGCAGGGAGATCATGATTGACGAGATCCTCCCTGAGGTCTCCATCACCTCGACTGAAATGCCTTCCATGCTGCAAGCGCTGCGTACGAGTGCGCTGCCTGGCAAAGGAGAAGACTACGTCGCGCTCATCAAGAGCGACTTGTTTCCCGCTCTCCGCAAGGCCGGAACATCCACTTACGTGTTCGCGCGACGTCGCATGGGCGGTCCATCCGAGACCTACGTGTCGGTCCGGGGGCTGAAAGGCTGGAGTGATCTGGATGGCATTCCGAACGCGCGCAAGGCGATGGGTGACGAGAATTACCGGAAATTTCTCGCCAAGCGTGCGACTTTGGTGAGGGAGTCGGAGAGCACGGTCTACCGGTATCTCGCCGACTTGAGCTACGCTCCGAAGTAAGTAGATTCGTTGACGCGGCGGAGCATCCTACTCCGCCGCGAAGCGTGGTAGCAATGCTCTTCACTTTTGCATTTTGGCGCCGTGCAAATTGTGGTAGCGCAGGCTTAAGCCTGCCACGCCGAGACGACTCGTCTCGGTGTAGGGCGAGGTGAACGAACACGTGCGATCGCCGAGATCCCAAACCGCCTAACCGTCCTGCTGGCCGAGCGCTTGTGCTCCACCTGGGGCGATTCGCTGGCCCCGACCACAGTCCTCGACACGATTGTCGAGGCGGCAGCCTGAAGGCCGCGTGAACCGAGCCCGAGTATGGACATGGCACTGGCCACTCCGTACTGCGTGCTGGCGCCTCTCCCCGGAGCGTCTACCACTCCGGCATGGGACGATCTCCCAGTACTTTGAGTTTCTCCGGCGTCAATTCGAGTGCCCGCAATGCATGTTGCAGCCGCGCCAGGGATGGCAGATCCTCTTGCGAATTCGTCCAATACTCTGCCAGATACAACAAGTGCGCCAGCGGCGAAGTCGTCCGTTCGGGATGATGATGGCAACTCACCGCTTCCACGATCTTCGGTTCCAGGTACCAATACTCGGCAACCTCGCGGCCCGCCGTGCAATGGTCGAATCCGCAGAGCAGAGTCTCGGCAAACATCGGTTCACAGCCTTGGTCAACCAGCGCCCCGTATTGCCGGACCACGCGCGCGGGGAGTTTCCACAGGGCGAGCCGTCCCACATCGTGCAGCAAGCCGGCCAGGAATGCGTCCGCGGGTTCACTGCGCCTGGAGATTCCCGCGAGCTCTTCGGCCACCTTCGCCACCTCGAGCGAATGCGCCCACAACGGCTCAAGCAGCGGGCTGTCGAACAGAGGCCGCAAGGCCGCTGACGCGATGATGCGGCTGCTATCGTGCACGCCCATGTAGACTACGGCCTGGCGAATGCTGCGGATCGGGCGGGCTGGGGAACGCAGTGGCGAGTTCGCCGCCTTCAGTATCTCGCCGGCCAGCACCGGGTCTTTTTCGATGATCTGCTCCAGGCGCGACGCGCTCGACATCGGGTCGGAGGCAAGCTTCAGAGCCTGCATCGCAACCGCCGGAAAGACGGGCAGCTTCGGGACAATCTGCTTCACCTGATCGAGGCTGACACTCGGCACCGCCGAGAGCCCCGCCACATGTGCCTCTTCGAAGAAGCCATCCGAGGCCATGAACCGCAGTTCATCGACAATTTCGGGAAAGCTGTACAGCTCATAGGGAATGAACTCCCAACGCTGTACAAAAAAACAACACAACTCCAGCAGCCGTGCCATCTCAACCGACGACGGTCCTCCGTCCTCTTCGGTCAAGGTGGTCGGAAGGCCCCATACTTCCAGAATCAGACGGTTCAGCATGCGCGAATCGGGCGATACGGCGAGCCGGTGATGCATCCGTGCCGCCTGCCCGAGCGCCGCCTGCCGGTCCTGACTCCAGTGCAGCCTGTTCGACAATTGAGTGGCCGCGGCAGCTACCCTCAGACAGTGTGCCTGTATGGCAGATCGTTCATCTTCCGCCCGGAAAGCTAGCGGCATTGTTTGCCCTTTCATGATCGCTTACTGCGCATATCGGCGAAAGGAGCGCAAGCGTTACTTTCCGGATAAACGCCCTGCTTTACGGAAGGGTATCGGCCAACTATCTCGCAGGGGGCATCTTGCCTGACAAGTATTCCCCTAAGTCCAACGCACTTATTCTCAATCCCACGAAAAACGTGCCGAAAGCGGCGTACATCGCACTCACTTCGTCAAACCGCATTTCGTAGATCAGCTTCTTGAATACCAGCGGATCATCGGCAAACAGGTCCACGCCCCATTCCCAATCGTCGAAGCCAATCGATCCCGAAATGATCTGCTTCACCTTGCCCGCGTAGCGCCGGCCCACCAGCCCGTGCTCATGCATCATGCGCGCCCGTTCCGGCATCGGCTCCATGTACCAGTTCTTCTGCTCGCCGCGGCGCCGGTCCATCGGATAGAAACAGATGTAGCGGTTCGGCGGAATCTGCTGGTGCAGGCGTGGAGCCATCGCCTCGCGCTGCCGTTGCAGGACCTCTTCCACGCCCTGATCCCAGGCTTCGCTGTGCGGTTCCACACCCTTCTCCGCCAGGGTCTGATAGGTCTTGCCCGTCGATTCATACAGACCCAATTCCACCACCGACAGATAGGAGTTCACGGGCTCGAGATAGTCCATCAGGCGTAGCTGCGAAATCTGCAACTCCGTGGCGGCGAGTTCCTCGAAGTCCTTGCGGAAGTGCACGAACATAAGGTCGCCCTTGTGGCCAAGCATGGCGAACATGGCGGACGACTTGCCGTCGCCAAAAACCGCGGCTGCTTCCTGCGCCATCGCCTGCCGGTCATCGTGCGGGACGTCGCGCAGCGCACTCCAGCGGACCCGCATCATCTGATGCAGTACCGCCGCGCCTTCAAGTGTCAGGGGAACGGGAGGAAGCTTCATTCCTCCATGATGATGGGTCGGACCCTGGCGAGTCCACTTCGCGGACGCGCTCTATTTCTTCCCCATGTCGCGATGCACTTCCTTCACTTTGTACCCGGTACGGCTCAAATGCTTGCGGATGTCCGCGGCCATCATGACGCTGCGATGCTGACCGCCGGTGCATCCGAAGGAGATGGTGAGGTAGCTCTTTCCTTCGCGGATGTAATGAGGGATGAGGTAAACCAGCAGGTCGGAGATCCGGCTCATGAACTCCTGGGTCTGCGGGAACGACCGGATGTAGCGCGCCACTCGTGGATGCCGGCCAGTGAGCGGCTTGAACTCCGGAATGTAGTTCGGATTAGGGAGGAAACGTACATCGAAAACGAGGTCGCTATCCGGGGGCACGCCATTGCGAAATCCGAAACTGGTCACGCAAATGATCAGCTTGTGCTCCTCGCGCGAGCCTTCGAATTTCTCGCGAATCACGTCGCGCAACTCATGGACATTGAACCGGGTGGTGTCGAGAATATGGTCCGCCAGTTCGCGGATCGGCATCAAGGCGCGACGCTCTTTGGCGAGGCTTTCGCCAACCGATTCCTGACGTCCCAGCGGGTGCGGACGGCGCGTCTCGCTGAATCGCCGCAGCAAGGTCGCGTCATCCGCTTCCAGAAAAACGAGCATGGTGCGCAGTTGCTTGCGCAACTTCTTGTAGACGTCGGGAAACTCGGTGAGTCCCACACCTTCGCGAATATCCACTCCGAGCGCGGCGCTTCGAATGTCCGGCGACGACTTCGTGAGTTCCGCGAACTTCGGAATCAGCCCGGTGGGCAAATTGTCGACCGAGTAGAACCCGAGATCCTCGAAGCACTTCAACACGGTGCCTTTTCCCGAACCGCTGAGTCCGGTGACCACCACCAGTTCGGGCCGCGCTTTTGAGTCGGGAGTCTCGGGTGCCTGAGACATGCTATCCCTCGATCAAATCGAAGTGTCCGTCGCGCCGCTTCACCAACACCTGTACCCGGTCCGACTCCGCGTCGCGATAAACCATGTAGTCGCGATTGTCATCCAGTTCGATGATCGCTTCTTCCAACGTCATGGGCTTGCGGCGATTGTGGTTTACACGGAACACCTGGCGTTCGTCCTCCTCTACCGGTTCCGGAGCCTTCTTCGCTTTCACGGCTGGCTTCGCATTCGGCTTCCCGGCCGCCTTGGCAGCTTTTTTCGGCGTTTCCGCTGGAGTGACCGCGATTTTCCACGCCTTCGCGTCGGGTGTCCGCTTGGTGTCTCGCCATTTCGTACGCAGCTTCAGGATCTGCTTTTCCATCTTCTCAATGGCGCCCGAAATTGCGGTGAACGTGTCGGGATCGGCGTGCAGTCCCACCAGTGGATGGTCGTAGTAGCGCGCGGTGATTTCGGCGCGCTGGAGGTGACGCTCGGTGGCGAGAATGAGGTGAGCCTCCTTCTCGCCTCGCCGGTCCAGCAGTTTGCCAAGCTTGGCGAGTTTCGAATCCACCTTCTTCTGCTGTGCCTGTGACAACTGGGCTGAACCTGTATAGGTGACTTTCATTGAGCTCCTCCAAATGGGATTTGGGTTCTTTCGGACAAGGATCGTGCCCCTCCGTGAATGGAGTTACTCCCGGCGCCGCCGTTGGTGCGTCGAGGGTATCTTCATGTCCTCGCGGTACTTCGCTACGGTCCGGCGCGTGACCTGAATGCCTTCGGACTGGAGACGTTCGGTGATCTGCTCATCCGTCAAAGGATGCGCGGGATCTTCGTCCTCAATCATCTTCTTCACGCGCCGCTTCAAGATCAGTAACGGCGTTCCTCCACCCGACGGTCCCTGCACCGCCTCGGAGAAGAAGAAGCGCAGTTCGAAAACGCCTTGCGGGGTGTGTGCATACTTATTTGCCACCGCGCGGCTCACCGTCGATGCGTGTACACCAATCTCCTCGGCGACATCTTTGATCATCATCGGCCGGAGATAGTCGAGTCCGAGTTCCAGGAACTCGGTCTGGCGGCCAATGATCGACTGGCACACCTTGAAGATCGTCTGCTTGCGCTGCTCGATATTCTTCATCAACTGCAGCGCCGAAGCGTAACGCTCCTTCATGTAGTTGCGCACTTCCTTGCTCGGCTCCTGATCGCGGTCAATCAGGCGCCGGTATTGCGAGTTCAAGCGCAACTGCGGCAGATCTTCATCGCTGATTTGAATGATGTAGTCGTCGCCGTCCTTGGAAATATAGACGTCCGGCTCCACCTGGCGTGCACCCGGACCGGAATAGCGCAGGCCCGGACGCGGATCCAGATGACGAATCACGTTGATCGCAATCTGAATATGCTCCGGCGGACGGCCCAACACCTTCGCCAATTCCTTGAACTGCTTGGATTCGAGAAGCTTCATGTGGTCAGCGATAATCTGCCACGCCACTCCTCCCTTGCCATTGCGGCTTTCAAGCTGCAGCAAAAGACACTCGCGGGGATTGCGCGCGCCCACGCCGGCAGGATCGCAAGACTGTACGGCCTTGAGCGCCGCCTCAAGATCCTCCATCTTGAACTCGCCGAATGCCGCAAGGTCTTCAAGACTCTCGTTCAAATAGCCGTTCTCATCGAGATTGCCGACAATCACATCGGCCGCATCCCGAATCGGATCGCTGAGAATCATCAGCGCGAGCTGCTGGTCGAGGTGGCTGGCGAGCGTCACCGGCGATGAGAGGAATGTCTCGAACGAAGGCTTCTCGACAGACTCCGCCGCCGGAGACTTGAATCCGGGATCCAGATAATCGTCAAAATAGGACCCGAAATCGATCTCGTCGAAACTGTCGGTGGATTGGGACGCAGGTCCGCCCTCTTCGGCAACAGCGGCCGGTTCGGGCGAAGGCCGGTCGAACTCGGGGCTCGGTTCAAACTCGGCACGGCCCTCGAACTCAGCGCGGCCCTCGTTGTCGGCACGGCTGGTGAAGTCGGGAGCCTCGACCTCGAAGACATTGTCAGGACGGGCGGCCTCGTGCACGGCCTCCGTGATGGACTGATCGGCAGGTTCGGGATGCCTCTCCGCTTCAAGCAGAGATTGCACCTCCTGCGGTGTCAGTTCCTCCCCCATGTCGGCGCTCTCTTCCAGAAACGGGTTGTTCGCCATCTCCGTGGCGATCATGTCCCGCAGCTCCTGCCGGTTCAACTGGAGCACGGTCACCATCTGCACGAGGCCAGGGGTGAGGATCTGCTTCTGCGCAACCTTCAATTGCAGCCTTGGTGAAAGCAAGCTCATTCTCTCTGCCCCCATTCTAACCCGGCCTACAATGGAGGGGGAATGAGAATTCTCGC
>JAEUQE010000759.1 GCA_016789785.1 Bryobacterales bacterium | reverse complement strand
ATGGAGCGCGGCGAGAAAACGGCTTACGACATCGCGCGGTCGGCGTTGCGCATGAGCGGCGATAAGTCGGTTGGCGTGGTGTGTCTCGAGAAGCGGCAGGAAATGCCGGCGGATGTGCGCGAAATCGAGGAGGGCGAAGAAGAAGGCATCCATCTCTACAACGGATGGGGACCGAAAGAGGTTGTCATCGAAAAGGGCAAGTTGAAGGCGTTGCGCGTGACCAGGTGTGTGAATGTCTTCGATGAGAACGGTAAGTTCAGTCCGCGGTTTGACAATGATTCGGTGCAGGATATCGAGGCCGATACAGTGCTCTTCGCCATCGGGCAATCCTCGGATCTTTCGTTCCTGGCGCCGGAAGATGGAGTGGACAGTGTGCGAGGGCTGATCAAGGTCAACCCGGATACCTATCAGACGACCGCGCCCGACGTGTTTGCTTGCGGAGACATCGCGCACGGCCCAAAGCTGTTCATTCACGCGATCGCCTCGGCGCAGATTGCGGCGAGGTCGATGCACGATTTCCTGACCGGCACGCGCACGGATGTGGTGGTTCGCAAGAAGTGGACACCGGCCGATTACACGATGGTGGACGGATGGCACCAACTCGCGCGCAAGGAAACACGGGCGGTGGAGAGCGAGGTCCGCGCGACGTCGCTGCTCAACACCGAGATCAATTTCAGCGTGGAGGAAGCGCAGACGCAGGCTTCGCGATGCTTGCGGTGCAACGTGAACACGGTGTTCGATACGTCGATTTGCGTAGCCTGCAACGGATGTGTGGACGTTTGCCCGATGAGTCTCATTCGGCTGGTCGGGCTTGGAGCACTAGTGGAGGACCAAGCGGGACTGGCGATGGTGACCGGCAAGTTCGGTATTGATGA
>JAEUQE010000758.1 GCA_016789785.1 Bryobacterales bacterium | reverse complement strand
TCATCAATACCGAACTTGCCGGTCACCATCGCCAGTCCCGCTTGGTCCTCCACTAGTGCTCCAAGCCCGACCAGCCGTATTAGACTCATCGGGCAAACGTCCACACATCCGTTGCAGGCTACGCAGATCGACGTATCGAACACCGTGTTCACGTTGCATCGCAAGCATCGCGAAGCCTGTGTCTGCGCTTCCTCGACGCTGAAGTTGATTTCCGTGTTCAGCAGCGACGTCGCACGGACTTCGCTCTCCACCGCGCGTGTCTCCTTGCGCGCGAGTTGGTGCCATCCGTCCACCATCGTGTAATCGGCTGGTGTCCACTTCTTGCGAACCACCACGTCCGTGCGCGTGCCAGTCAGGAAATCGTGCATTGACCTCGCCGCAACCTGTGCCGAGGCAATCGCGTGAATAAACAGCTTCGGGCCGTGCGCGATATCCCCGCACGCAAACACGTCGGGTGCGGTCGTCTGATAGGTGTCCGGGTTGACCTTGATCAGCCCGCGCACACTGTCCACTCCATCTTCCGGCGAGAGGAACGAAAGATCCGAGGATTGCCCGATGGCAAAGAGCACCGTGTCGGCCTCGATATCCTGCACCGCACCATTGTCAAACCGCGGACTGAACTTACCGTTCTCATCGAAGACATCCACGCACTTGGTGACGCGCAACGCCTTGACCTTACCCTTTTCGATGACAACTTCCTTCGGCCCCCATCCGTTATAGAGATGGATGCCTTCTTCCTCGCCCTCCTCGATTTCGCGGACATCCGCGGGCATCTCCTGCCGCTTCTCGAGACACACTACGCCAACCGACTTATCGCCGCTCATGCGCAACGCCGACCGCGCGATGTCGTAAGCCGTTTTCTCGCCGCGCTCCAT
>JAEUQE010000757.1 GCA_016789785.1 Bryobacterales bacterium | reverse complement strand
TTGGCAGGGCGATCGAGGAGCATCAGCCGAACGGCGCGGTGAGGGCGATCACGAAGCGGGAGTATGATGCGCTGAACCGGCAGTGGAGGGTATCGACACCGAGTTCGATCAGCGCCTTCCACTACAGTACGTTTGGATATGACGCGATTGGGCGGCGGGTTTCGGAGAAGACAGCGGACAACGCCCTGACCACCTACCTCTATGACCGGAACGTGATGACGGTAACGGATCCGGCGTTAAAGCAGAAGACGATCGTCTATGATGCATTTGGGCGTGTCGAGTCGGTGACGGAGAATCCGTCGGTAGCGGGCAGTGCGGAGACGACGCGATACGCTTACAATTCGCTGGACGGGCTGGTGACGGTGTGTCCACCTGGGGGCACGCTGTCGGGAATCGTGTGCAGTGGGACGGTACAGGCACGGGGGTCCAGCTACGACCGGTTGGGGAGGCTCACGGCGGCAAGCAACCCGGAGAGTGGATACGTGAGTTACCTGTACGACGAAACGGCCTCGGTGAACGGAACGGGGAATCTGACGAGCCGGGTCCAGTGGCGGGGTTCGCAGACACAGGCGTCGGTAACGACGCGGTATCATTACGACAACCTCAACCGGATGACAAGCAAGACCTACAGCGGGAATCCCGACGGGATCGTGACGCCGACCGTGAATTACGAGTATGATGTGCACAATCCGGCGATTCCCGGAGTGACGAGCTATTCCAAGGGGCGGCGGACGCGGGTGGCATCGGGAACGGTGGTGAACGCGGTGGACTCCTATGACGCGATGGGGAGGGCGACGCGATCGAGGCAGACGACGGAGTCGCAGACCTACCGGTTTGGCACCGACACGCTGGAGGGGTACGAGTATCAGCGGAACGGC
>JAEUQE010000756.1 GCA_016789785.1 Bryobacterales bacterium | reverse complement strand
CGACATTGCTGACGGACGAATCGTGCAGGCGCGCGCCGTCGCCGTGGTATTCGTAGTGGTTTCAATCCACGTCCGTCATTGCTGACGGACGAATCAACCTGAAAACTGCGCTTAGATAGGCGCGCCATAAGTTTCAATCCACGTCCGTCATTGCTGACGGACGAATCTTCCTGGACATGTGGCGCAGCGGCGTGACAGACACGTTTCAATCCACGTCCGTCATTGCTGACGGACGAATCGGCAGCGGATCTGCGTTGGCATTGGCGATCACGGGTTTCAATCCACGTCCGTCATTGCTGACGGACGAATCTCGCGCAGCTCGGGCACGTCGTCGATTGTCTTGGCGTTTCAATCCACGTCCGTCATTGCTGACGGACGAATCGTCATGCCGAAGGCGAGATTGACCTCACACGGCTGTTTCAATCCACGTCCGTCATTGCTGACGGACGAATCCCTGGCTGAGGTGCCCGCGCGGTACATCTATGGAGACGTTTCAATCCACGTCCGTCATTGCTGACGGACGAATCGCTTGATCCGTTGATCGTGCGCTGCACAACCACATGTTTCAATCCACGTCCGTCATTGCTGACGGACGAATCCATTCCTCGCGACACGGAGCCGTGCCACCTGTGGGTTTCAATCCACGTCCGTCATTGCTGACGGACGAATCTCCGCCGTCCTTGCCCACCATTACCCCGATGTGCTGTTTCAATCCACGTCCGTCATTGCTGACGGACGAATCGGCGGCGGGGATCGAACCCGCGACATCTTGCTTGGTTTCAATCCACGTCCGTCATTGCTGACGGACGAATCGCCGGCCAGCATCTCTTCAAAGCGGCCCTGCACCGTGGTTTCAATCCTGTCCGTACCGGCTGAATT
>JAEUQE010000755.1 GCA_016789785.1 Bryobacterales bacterium | reverse complement strand
GCCGGCGCCCTCGACCTGGCGGGCTCCGACGCCGAGATCGAGGCGGCCACCCGCGGCGAGATCGAGGGGCTCCCCGAGTTCCAGCCGTTCGACGAGTGGCGGGCCGCGCTCGCCGATCGCCTCGCCGCCCGCGGGGCCTGAGCGGTGGACCTCGGCATCGCCGACCGCCATGCGATCGTCTGCGCCTCCAGCCGGGGGCTCGGCTTCGCGTGCGCCGAGTCGCTGGCCCGCGAAGGTGTCCACGTCACCCTGAACGGCCGCGACCCGGCGGCGCTGGCCGAGGCCGTCGACCGACTGGGCGCCCACCGGGTCGACGTGGGCTCGGTGGCCGGCGACATCGCGGACCCGGCGACCCACGCGGCGCTGCTGGCGGCCTGCCCCACTCCCGACATCCTCGTGAACAACAACGGCGGGCCGGCGCCCGGCCGCTTCGCCGACTGGGACCGCGACGTCTGGATCGCCGCCCTCGACGCCAACATGCTCGCGCCCCTCGCCATGATCCGGGCCGTGCTCGACGGCATGGTCGAGCGCCGCTTCGGCCGGATCGTGAACATCACCTCGGCCATGGTGAAGACGCCGCTCTCCCCGATGGGCCTGTCGACCGGCGCCCGGACCGGGCTCACCTCGGTGGCCAAGGCACTGTCCAAGGACGTGGCCCGGGCCAACGTCACCATCAACAACCTGCTGCCCGAGCGCATCGACACCGCCCGCCAGCGCCAGATGGCGGAGCTGCACGCCTCGTTGGCTGACATCACCGTCGAGCAGGCCTACGAGCACATGGCCTCGACCATCGCCGCCGGCCGCCTGGGCCGCCCCGAGGAGGTCGGCGACGCCTGCGCCTACCTGTGCAGCGCGCAGGCGGGCTTCCTCAGCGGCCAGA
>JAEUQE010000754.1 GCA_016789785.1 Bryobacterales bacterium | reverse complement strand
CGCGGCGCTCACCGAAGGGGCATTCGCCAAAGGCGTCGCTGCAATATTGGAGCGTCCGTCCTACCCCTTCGCTGATCGTCTCCACGCGGATGTTGCGTCCGGGGTGAATTGGACTGCCGCACCAAGAACAGGTCTTCAATTGGATGGGCGTGCCTCCGCTGCCGTAGAAGCGCCCGCCGTGTGCTTGTGCAACGGCTTCTGCAGAGGCTTCGGTATAGTTTGGCGTGCTGCGCGCACCGACCCACAAGCCAATGCGGAACGGTTCGTCGCCCCACACGCCCGGTGCTTCACGGCGCAGGGCTTCACAGGCGCAGATGAGCGCAGTTGCGCGCTGGAACTGCTGGAGCGTAAGCAGTCGCAGCGTATAGCGCATAATGACCGCGACACCTGCACCCGCCCCGTCGAACCCGCCGAGATCGCGCTGAAGCCGCCGAATGCCGAGTGTGAACGCCGTCAAACCGAGATAGGCTTCGGTCTTGCCGCCGCCCGTCGGGAACCATAACAGATCGACAGGCGAGTCGAGCGGATCGGGTGCGCTGCGATCCGCATGTGCGGGATCAACCATCGCAGGCAGGTTGAGCAGGATAAACAGTTGAAACGGACGCCAACTGCGGTTCGGCGGGATGTCCAGCGCATTGATGTCCGGTTTCTGTTCGCGTCGAACTTCCTCTGCAAAAAGCGAACGCACGCGCTGTAAACTCATGGCGGCATTGGCGAACTGAAAGGCGCTGGCGGCATTGGCATCAGCGTCAAGCAGGGCGATGCCCGCACGAATGCGTTTGAGCGCCTGTAAACCGCGTTCTATACTCTGGCTGGCAATCCCCTCGCGGACATACGGCGCAAGCAGCGGATCGGGCTGTTCGGTACGTTCGGCGAGCTGCC
>JAEUQE010000753.1 GCA_016789785.1 Bryobacterales bacterium | reverse complement strand
AAATCGGCCATTTCGCTTCCCGTGAAGCGCGGCCAGACGGCTACTCGCGACTCCTTCCACACTTTGTAGTGGCTCCAAACCGCGCGTAGAGCGCCTGCGGAATCGACGGGTGTACGCTTCGCAGGATCCGCGTGACAATTGCCGCAGCCGTGTGTTTCGAAGACCGTTTTTCCGCGCAGCGCATTGCCCGCCTCATCGAAATAGCGCAGTTCCCATAGATAGGCCAGAATGTCGGAGGTTTCCTGTTGCGACAATGGAGCGGGCGTGCGGGTAAGCATCGGGGCATGATTCCACAGCGCCGCCGCCAGTTCCGTGAGGCTGTGCTCGAACGGGTCTCGATCCAGAGCAAGTATGCCACGGTGACACTCGGAGCATTCGCGGTTCGCGAAGAGCTGCCGGCCGCGCCCGGCGTCGCCAGAGTCAGGCTGAGGCTGATGATTCACCTTGCCCGTCCGGAAGGCGATTAGCGACAGAAGGTCGCGCATGTCATCGATGCTCAAGCTCGGCCATGCCATTTTGCGCGCATCCATCGCCTTCCGCATCTCGTCGCGATGTTGCCACATGGCATGCAGCAGCGCCGCGGGATTGGCGATCACGTTCCACTTCGCCACATCGCCAGAGCCATGGCATGTCGCGCAGCGGAGCTTGCCAAACCGGAGTGCGCCTCGTCCCGGGTCGCCAAGGGGCTCGAAGTATCCGGCCGCGAAGAAATATGCGAGCATGTCGGCGGCGTCGGCGCGAGCCGGTGGATCGGCCGCCTCAGGGGAGGACCACATTTGCGGAGCATGTCCCCACACCACGCCGATCAGCCGCGCGGGCGTGAGCCGCGATTGAAACAGTTTGCCCAGTCCACCCGTGTCCCACATGCTATTCAGCCGGTGGCA
>JAEUQE010000752.1 GCA_016789785.1 Bryobacterales bacterium | reverse complement strand
GGACTGCGTGTTCGCCTGCTGCGAACCGGCGCCGGAGCGTCGCGGCTGTTGCATCAGGGCCATCGTGACCATGATCGTGCTCTCCGACACGTCCGCGCTGGGCGCGGCCGAGAAGGCCGATTCGTGGGCTGCGCGAATCGCGCCGGCGAACTCGTCGGCATTCTGGAAGCGCTGGGCGGGGTCTTTTGCCAGCGCACGCGCCACCACCTTGTCGAAGCGCGGCGACAGCCCGGGCACAACCTCGGACGGTGGCCGTTCCGCCTCGTTGCAGATGCGATGCACGATCGCTTCCTGCGGCCCGGCGAAGGGCCGCTCGTGGGTCAGCATCTCGTAGAAGATCACGCCGGCGGAAAACAGGTCTGCGCGATGGTCGATCGAATCGAGCTTGAAATGCTCGGGTGCCATGTAGCCCGGCGTGCCCATCATGGTGCCGACGCGCGTCAGGCTCGAATCGTCGATCCGGGCGATGCCGAAGTCGGCAAGCTTGAGCTTGCCGCCGCGCGTGATCATCGCGTTCGAGGGCTTCACGTCGCGATGGATCACGCCTGCGCCGTGCGCGTAGGCGAGCGCCTCGAGCAACTGCAGCATGAAGCCGCAGGTGTCGGCGATCGGTAGCGCGACCTTCTCGCGCAACAGCACTCGCAGCTCGCAACCTTCGATGTACTCCATGGCGATGAAGGCATAGTCGCCTTCCTCTCCGTAGTCATAGATCGCGACGATGCCGGGGTGGTTGAGCCGTCCCGCGGCGCGCGCCTCGTTGCGGAAGCGGCGCACGATCTCCGGGCCGCTGTCCTCGAGCAGATCCTTGCGGATTGTCTTGAGCGCCACGCTGCGGTCGATGATCGGGTCGCGGCCGAGATAGACCGTTCCCATGCCGCCCTTGCC
>JAEUQE010000751.1 GCA_016789785.1 Bryobacterales bacterium | reverse complement strand
GATGCGTGAAGCCGGCAGTTGCGTTCAGGAGTGATCCCGGAGAGTAGGGCAGCCGATTGCCCGTGATCTGCACGGTGCCGGCCCCGGCCACATTGGAATAGCGCAGGCCTTCGAACTGGGAGGTGGGAATCCACGTCCAGGCGCCGCGCAGATAGAGCGAATTGCCGGAACCCAACACGTTGCGAATGTCATAGCGGCCGGAGAACTCACCGCCCTGATGCAGGGTCTGGCCGGCGCTGGTCAGTGCGGAACCGATGCCGCCGGCGAGAGAAGCGGCGATAATCTGGTTCTGGTAGTCCATGCGGAAGAAGGTCGATTCCAGGCTGAAGTGGCGAGAGATGCGGGCGCGGATGCCGGCTTCATAGTTCCAACTCAGTTCGGGATCCAGTTCCACGAAGCCCCCTGTGTTGCCGATGATGTCTTCCGTGCGCGGCGGCGAGAAACCGCGGTGAACGCCGGCGAAGATCGTGATGGCGCTCTTCGGGGTCCAGGCCGCTCCGATGCCGGGGATGGCGCGCGTGAGTGTTGTGCTGCCGGTGGCGCCGCGGCCTGAGTCGAACAAACGGTTGGTGCGTTGATACCGGATGTGTTCAAGGCGAATACCAGGGGTCAAAGTGAAATTGCCGAAGAAGAAGCGGTTCTGTACATAACCGGAATAGGCTTGGGCGCGGCGCTGATTATCTTCTACAACAGTACCGGTGCGTGACGTAGGGTAGTTGCCGTTCATTTGCACGCGCTCTTGCGTCTCGTAGTGCGCGCGTACGCCGGCGTCGAGCTCCGAGCGGACGCCGAAGAACGAATAGTTCCAACGGGTGCGCGGATCGACGCCCCAGGTGTAATAGCGCCGCAGACGGCCTTCTATGCCGCACGTCGTATTGAGATTGGC
>JAEUQE010000750.1 GCA_016789785.1 Bryobacterales bacterium | reverse complement strand
ACGCGCCTGTGTTCGCGGCATGCGCATGACGGTCTCGCTGGTGGTCAATCTGGTCGCGAACGGAATGTCACCGGACGACATTCTCCGCGAGTATCCGGAACTGGAAAGAGAAGATGTGCGGCAGTGCCTGCAGTATGCTTCCGCACTCGCCAACGAGGAAATCGGGTTCTTCCGGAACCCGGCGGCGTGAGATTCCTGGCCGACATGGGCGTATCGCTGACCACGGTGGAAGCGCTACGCGGGGCCGGTCATGACGCTGTCCATCTCCGGGACGAGGGACTGATCCGCCTTTCCGATCCAGACATCCTGGCAAAGGCTCTCGTGGAAAGGCGAGTCGTCCTCACGTTCGACCTCGATTTCGGAGATATCCTGGCAGTCGCCGGCAGCGGGGGGCCGAGTGTGGTCATTTTCCGATTGCGAAACCAAACGCCCGCAGCGGTCAATCCGCGGCTCTTCCGCGTGATTGATGCAAGTGCGGCAGATCTCGCCGGCGGTGCGGTTGTGATCGTGGAGGACGAAGGTTTCCGAGTTCGTCGCCTCCCGATTCGCCCCTGACGGCCTTCGGTCAACTGGTGAAGCCTTCTCAGAGCATGGCTCCAGGCGTTTCTCTGGCTGGCCGAAACGCTCTCGGTGATGGTTGAATCCTGGCGTGTGGCCGACGGTGTCCTGCCAAGTGGCAGGCAACATTGAAGCTCCTGGGCACACCCGCGCGGGACCGCGAGGAGCGCGCAATGCCGTGGCCACGCTAGATGGCTTCGATTTGGTGGACGCACTCCTACCGCGCGAACTCCCGACTGGACGCCATTCGCAAACAACCAATCACAAGGCGCCGCAATCGGCTAAGTTCCGGATGGCGCGTGATCTGGGAGGGATAGCTCAACGCTGC
>JAEUQE010000074.1 GCA_016789785.1 Bryobacterales bacterium | reverse complement strand
GTCCGCCGCTCCGGTCTGCAGGTTGAGCCCGCGCAACGTGCGCCATTGGACTTCGCTCGCTTTCGGCGCGGTTTCCTGCGGCTGTGATTCGGTTGCCGCGGGTGTGGTTGTGGAGGCCAGCGGACGAGCCGGCCGGACTTCTTCCGGAGCCTGTTCCACTGCTTTGAACTGAGGTCCGCCGCATGCGAAAAGTGACGCGACGCTGATGGCGCACGCGAGCCGTCTACAAGCGAACGCTAAGTCCATCCGAGAGCGCATTGCGATAAGCCTTCACAGCGGGCACCAGCCCGATGAGCAAACCCGCGGCCACCACCACGCCGAGATAGATCCAGGACGTGCGTGTGGGCGCGGTGAGCGGAAGAAACATGCCGAACTGCCGTTCGATGACCGGTTGCGAGAGCAGTGTGAGCACGTAGACCAGGACGATTCCGAACACCGTCCCTGCCGCCGACAACAACCCTGATTCTACTACCAGCAGGAAGATGATCTTGCGGGGGCTGGCGCCGATTGCACGCAGAATCGCCATCTCGCGGCGCCGCTCCTGAATCGCAGTGTAGAGCGACACCAGCATGCCCAACAGGCCCACGATCAGCACGAAGATGGTCACCACCGCGAGCACATCTTCCGCAAAGCCGATGGTGCGCCACAATTCGCCGAGTGCCACGCCGGGGATGATCGCCATCATCGGCTCATCCTCAAAGGTGTTCACTTCCCGCTGTAACCGTAGGGTGTCGATGCGCGATTTCGCCCGCAACAAGAACGCCGTGATTTGTTTCGGGCGGAGGTTCTCTTTCGTGATCTTTTCGATGGGCGTTTCTTCGCCAGGCATTGGGGGAGCACCATCGCCCCAATCCATGTGCATCGCTTCCATGCCTTCAAGTGGGATGTAGAGCGACCGGTCCACCGGTGTGGCCGTGCGGGCGAGGATGCCGGTGAGGCGAAACGGCCGGTCGTCGTGATTGAGAATGCCGCGGCCTTGCGCGATGCCGTGAGTGAGCGTGACCGGCTGGCCAATCTTGTACTGGAGAGCCGCGGCCACGTCGGAACCGAGCGCCACTTCGAAGATGTCAGCAGGCATGCGGCCTTGCGCGAACTCGATCTTACGATCTCGGCGGTAGCGGTACTGTGTGTAGAACTCATTGGTGGTCCCGACCACGCGGTAGCCGCGATGCGAATCGCCGAGCGAGTAAGGAATGGTCCATGCCACGGCGGGGTGTTGTTTGAAGTGCTCGTAGGATTCGTAGCGGATGTTGTTCGTCGCGCTGCCCATGCGGAAGACGGCGTAGAGCAGCAGTTGCAGGCTACCGCCACGGGCGCCGGCGATCAGATCGGTCTGGCTGATCGTGTTCGAGAAGCTCTCGCGCGCACCCACACGGACCTGCTCCACGCCCACAAGCAGCGCCACGCTGAGCGCGATGGAGAACACCGTGAGCAGGCTGGTGAGCTTACGGTTCTTCAGCGAATGATAGGCGAGCGAAAGCAGTACCATCAATCTGCCTCATTGATCTCGGAGAGCGAAACACAGCGGTGAAACAACGGCATCAACGTACGGTCGTGGCTGACGAAGATCAGCGTGGAGCCGGAGTCACGGCATTCCTGAAACAGCAACTCCACGAACTTCTCGCGATGATCATAATCGAGCGAGGATGTTGGTTCGTCGGCGATCACCAATTCGGGCGTGCCGATGAGTGACCGTGCAGCGGCCACGCGCTGCTGCTGGCCGACGCTCAGATTGGTGACGCTCTCGTTGAGCAGTTGTGCAATGCCGAGGTGCTCGGCGATGCGCTTGACTGAGACGTTGAGCGAAGCGTCTTTCACGCGGCGGATCCGTTCGCGGCTGAGTTTGCATGGCAGCGTGATGTTGTCGCGAACGTTCAGATAGGGAATGAGATTGAACAGTTGGAAGATGTAGCCGATGTGCGAGGCGCGAAACGAGTCGCGCTGGGGGGGCGACATGGTGGTGAGATCCTGGCCCAACACGCGCACGGCTCCGGAAGAGGCGCGCAGCACGCCGGCGAGCAAGCCGAGGAGCGTGGTCTTGCCGCTGCCTGAGGGCCCAAAGACGAAAACATGTTCACCGCGTTTTGTTTCGAACTCGCGGATGCGCAGAACGTCGCGGCCTTTGCCATAGGAGAAGCGGACGTCTTCCAGTTGGATGGCGCTCTCAGTCGCGTTCATTTGGCGAGGGTGAGGCTTCCCCGGTCATGCTCAACTGTGATCCCGTCCTGTTGAGTTCCGTTCAGAAGCTGCACACGTAAATCATGCATCTTCGGGAAGACCTGCGTCAAACCGAAGTGGATCGGGGCTCCGGCCAGCGTTCCGCTGCAGGTGGCGACGAAATCAGCCTTCACTTCGGAATGACTTTCGCCTTGCTCCTGGATCACGTCCACCTTTCGCGGCGTGATGGTGCAGCCTGCCGCCGGGCCGAACCGCACGATCTCACCGATGCGCCGCCGCAGCGTGTCGAGACCTGCCTGCTGCTGTTTCTTCTGCGCCGGTGTTCTGGCGGCATGTTCGAATCCGATGATCCCCTCGGCGGGCGCCTCAAACTCGATCGCGATGGTCTTGCCGTCGACGACGATGTTGATGGATGCGGCGCCGTGATCATGCGCTTTCTGCGCCTTCTGCTTCTTTCTAGCTTGTCCATTAAACGCGATTGGCAGCGCCAGTAGGAGGACAAGCATGCGAAGGCGGTTCATATCGCTCAATCCTTGTAGGGCTCAATGAGATTGGCAGTCATCCTGAAGGAGACGTCTCCATACGGGCTCTTCACCGTCACGACCTCGAACTTGCCTTGCACCCACACGGGATCCCAGAAACTCAGCTTGGTTTTGCGATTGTTCTCCATCTTCACCTGGACGATCTGGTTTGGCGGCGGTGGTGGCGTGTGCACGCAGGCGCCAACATACGGCACCAGCAGAAACTCCGTGACCTCTTCGGCGTCGTCATCCAGCGGGATCATGAAGCCGGGCACCTTGGCCACTTGATTGTGAGCCTTCTTGAGTTCCGGAGTCTGCTCGCCCGTCCGGTAGTTCAAGCCGCGAAGGGTCTTCCAATCGAGCTTGATCGCGGGCGGTGTGGCCCCCACAATCAGTCCGGCCGAGAGAGCCAACAAGGCGAGTGGGAGCATGCGCGTGTGTGTGATCATGGGTTCCCCAGTGGAAGATTTCAGTCTAACCTGTTTGCCGGGGAGACTCATTCCCGGTAGGCCTCTACGTGGACGCCGGAGAGCTGGTAGCCGGTCTTGCCGAACGGGCTGTTTTGTAGTGCGATCTTCAACTCGCCGTGCACCCAGACCGGATCGCCCCAGCCTGGTTGGATGCGCCGGCTATCTTTCATGCGGACGTACACCATCTGATTGGGCGGCGGCGGAGGCGTGTGGACGCATGCGCCGAAGTAAGGGACGAGGAGAAACTCCGAGATGTGATCCGCGTTGTCTTCGAGAGGAACAATGAATCCGGGGATGGCGACGGGACGCGATTCGAGCGAGCGCAACTCCGGCGCCGGCGTGTTGGTTCGAATATCGAGTGTGCGCAGCAATTTCCAGTCGACACGGCGGGCCTCAGACGAAGAGTTGGACTCGGAAGCATGCTGGACCCGCAGGCGAGCCACGCGTCCGGCGTGCACTTCGCGATTCATCACGTAGGCCAAGGCGGCAAACATCACCAGTAAGATTACGGCGTGCGATGCTCTCACAAGATTGGCCTCACTCTTCGATTTTGCTGCCAGTTTGCGGAAGTCGCGACATGAGTCTGGCGATTGGGAGCGTTCCCACGTTCAGCGGGCGGCGTGCGCCGGTGAGTGGACTCGAGCCTTGGCCATGAGCAACGACGATATGGATGGGACCGACAGGCCGTCGCGCCGAGTCCTTACTGAGCCGGGCGTTGACGCATTCGCGAAACGACCGCGCGTGCGGGCGTTCCACACTCGGCACAGAGTCCAAACAGCGTGAGATCGTGTTGAGTCACTTGAAAGCCTTTGGGAGCGAGCCGCCGGAAATCGCTCTCGCATCCGGCTAACTCGAACACGCGTTCGCACTGATTGCAGCGAAAGTGATGGTGGTGTTCCTTGCCTGCAAGCTCAAAGCGCGCCGCTTCTCCTGTCAGGTGCACCTCCACCAGCCAGCCTTCGTCCACCAGTGTGCGGATGGTCCGGTACACGGTGGTGATGCCGATCCCTTCCACCGTCTGCTGCGAATGGATGAGCACTTCCTCGGGCCGCAGCGGTCTGTCGTTCTGACGAAAGGTCTCCTGGATCGCGCTACGTTGGCGCGTATTGCGGCTGAACAAAATCGTACCGTCCTTTGCCGACAGGTTACAGCAGGCAGGGCTGGCACCGGTTGCTCAGCCCCATTCGTGTGCGAATTTCAGCGCGAGGCGAGACACAGGATCCATTGCCACAGGCCGCCATAGGCCGGACGAATCCTGGTGGTCTCCACACGCAGTCCGCAGCTCCGCAGCGCGCCTGGCAACTGCCCGTCCATGCATACGTGATTCAGCTTCATCCAGTCACGAAACCATGCGTAAGGGCTGTGATGGAAGTCGGCGACGGCGAGCACTCCGTGGCCGCTCAGATCCGCCCTAGCCTTTGCAAGCACGCCCTGCCGGCCGTGGTGGATCATCGAGAGGCAGTAGGAGAGCACAATCAAGTCATACGGCGATCTGCAAACGAACTGCAAATCGTAGGCAACATGGTGGAGTGTCACACGTCCCGCGTAAGGCGCAGTTTTGCGCCGCGCGACGGTCAGCATGTCGGCGGAGAGGTCGATGCCCTCGATCTCCGCATCGGGAAACGTGCGTGCCAGACGCACCAGATTCGCGCCCGTGCCGCATCCGATCTCCAGGATCCGGCGCGGTTCACTGCGCTGCGCCGCCACTCGAATCAACTCGGCTCTTCCGAACAGAAAGGCCCAGCGCGTCCAATCGTAGATTGGCGCATGCCAGCGGTAGTAGTCGCTCACCGTGGCTCTGGGACCGTAGATGCTCACTGCACCTCCGCGAGCAACGTGCACCCATAGGTGCCGACTCGGTCCTGCGTGTGCAAGCGATCAGTGACTTCCGGAAACAGCTTCAGTCTTGCGGTGGCGAACGCTGGAAGGAATGCGATGCGTTGGGCGGCCGAGCGCATCAGAATACGGGTGCCGGGTCTGCTGTTCTTGAGCAGGAGCGCCCATTCGTCGTGCAGTCCTTCGGTGTTGTGCGATGCCAGCCAATCCTGATGATCAAGAAGAATGAAGTGCGTATAGGCACCGGGATTGTCACGCAGGAACTGTGCGATGGTTGTGCTGTGAGTGTGGATGCGGCGGGCTCTCACGCGTAGCGCCTCCTGATTCTCCGGACGCAGATAATTCGGGCAGCACTGCGATGTGTACCGGCCGGTGATGTAGACGCGCCAGAAGTAGTTGTCGCGCATGGGGAGCTTTGTGAGCACGTGCTCCATCTTGTGCTGCACATATCCGGCGATCCCGCCCGGATACTGATCCTCCATCAGACGGATCTGCGGCCGCGGCACGCCGAGCATCGCCATGGTGACGGGCTGGCTCACCAGCCAGGAGCGAAACGCGTTCCACAGCACTGGCTTCATCCGATCGTAGATGCACCGTTGCTCGTGCAAATCGGTTGCATCCATGAGGGAGTGTGCGAAGCGCATCACCTGCGGATTCGTTCGTGCCAGACTCTGCAGGACCATCCACGCCATTTGTCCGGCGGCGCCCCGGTGATAGAAGGATTGCTTCCAGCGAGTGGCCTGGAAGTATCCGTGCTTCTTCTGCCAGTAGCCGAAGGCATCGCGGCTCATGCGATGCGAAAGCTGGTGAAGCAACTGCCGGAAGCGTGCATGCCTGCCCTCCCCGAACACCTGCCGCAACTCGGCGTAGTCACCGTGTTCGATGATCGCCATCTTCAGTTGCAGCAGCGCGTTCTGGCGCGGATTCATGTCCACCGCATGGATCTCGGCCGGATCGTCAAGGAGATAGTCCAAGGCGTTGCAACCAGCGCTGGTGATCATCACCACACGGCTGTCGGGCTGCAAAGCAAGCATCTGGCGGTCCAGCCGCGGATCCTCCCAGCAGGTGTTGTAGATGAGTGTGCTCGAGTGAACGCGTCGAAAGAATGCGTCCTGGGCCTTTCCCTTGGCGTGGGCGAACAACCGGCGGAGGCTCATATAAGCTGTAAGCCTACCAGCGCTCTGTTCCAGGATTATGACAGGGCGAGGATTTGTTGCGCCAGAGAAGGAAAAACGTCTAAGCCGTCTGCTCCTCCACCGGCGCTTCCCATTGGCCGAACGGATCTTCGAACTCCACCCAACGGCGACGCGCAGGCCTTCGCGGTTGTTCAGGACGTGATTGAGGAGAGTGGTTTTTCCGGCTCCGAGAAATCCGGAGAGCACGGTGACGGGAAGCTGATTCCGCATGGTTATGCAATTTCTCAGAATAGGTGTGGAGCCGCATGAACCTGAGACGTGTTTCACCAGTGGCGGACGTTTTGCTGTGGGCGGGTTCGAATGATCGCTCAGCGGACCTGGAAGTGAAAGGCTTTAACAGGTGGATGTGCTGGCCTCGATTTCGAGGTAGTGCTCGATCAATTCGTCAGCCGTTCGCAACCCGTGTTCGTCCCAGGCAAAGCCCGGCACCCTCATTGCGGCGGATGTGAAAATGCCGCGGCGCACCAGCAGCCGTTTGAAAAATGCAATCGACAGCCGGATCTCCTGATTGGTGAATGCAAGCACCGGCAGCAGCCTGCGGAAGAGCGCGGTGGCGCTTGCGCGATCGCCCGAGTGATAGCGGCGCCAGATCTCGTGATAAACGCGCACCATGGAAGCTTCCGGAATCAGCGCGTCCACGCCACGGTCCATTGCCTCAATCATCTGGCCGATCGCCCATCCGCCCGAGATGTGGAAGCGTCCTTCGGTCGCATGGCGAACCGCCGTGTACTTCGGCCCCGCAGGCACGGTCTCAATCTTGATGCCCTGGAATTGCGGGATCGCTTCCCGCAGACGTTCGATGGTGTCGATCGCCAGCCCTTCGCCGTTCCAATCCAGATCCTGAACAATCAGAGGCAGATTTGTTTTGGCAGTCGCGATGCGGAAGAACTCGATGAGATCCGAAGCTTGCGCGCGCAGCGAATCGGGTGGCGAGATCAGGATCGCCTGTGCGCCTGCTTTGTCCGCGATCGCGGAGTACTCCGCACACTGATCCGCTGTGGATGCCGAGCATCCGGCGATCAACGGCAATCTTCCTTTGGACTGGCGAACCACGAATGGCACCAGATCCGAACGTTCGCTGAGCGACAGCGTGCCGACCTCGCTTGCAACCGCCGGAGCGAGGAATCCGGATGCACCGGAGGCAATGGCATCTTCGATCAGCCGCGTGAGGCTCTCATAGTCAATGACGCCGGTATCGCTGAAGGGTGTCTGCAGGACCGGGACAATACCGTGTGGCAACGTGTGCGCTATTTCTTGATCAGCCATACTTCCGCCAGGCGCGAACGCTGTCGCCAATTGAGATGATCCTCATCACGTGGGATATCCCATGTCAGCACGAGCCGCCGGTCCCTCACGTGCTCTGGCGCCACCACAAACTCCTTGAACTCGCCCATCTGCTTGCCGTCGATGGTGGGCTTTGCGCCCGCGCCATCGATCTTCAACAGACTCTGCCCGTAACCGCTGGTGCGAACCACGTAGTCCCCGTTGGGATCGAGCCCTTCGTAGACCATGCGGCGCGGCCACATGGTGGTCTGCCAGGAGAGACGCGCGCGGCTCTTGCCACTGTCCCACCACCAGAACGTCGGCTCGGGGCCGCGGAAGGAATCGGGTTCCTGTTCCGCATCGCCGTCTACATGCGGCGATCGTGCTTCATTGCCGATGTCGTCGTAGTAACCGCCCGTATGGGGATTCTCCCAGGCCGCGATTTCTTGAAGACGCGTGCGCTTCGCGGTTTCACCCGTCAGTGTCAGAACCTTGCGGAACTCATCTTCCAGCCACCAGCGATTGTTCAGCGGATAGTCCACAAGATCCAGAACCGCGCCGCGTTCCGTGCCGCTGGCATGATACTTCTCGACGCTGGTCTGCAAGCCGATGGATTGGAAAAGACGTTCGCACAATTCGACAATGCGCGCGCGCAATTCCGGACTCGCGGGATTCGTCACCGCTTTGTTCAGCACTGCGAGTGCGGCGTCCATTGCGTGATTCGAACCGCGGCTCTGATCTGCGAGGATCGCGTTCGCTTCGCGTTCAAGCCGCGTCTCGTACAGAAGCCGGTGGCGGACGTAGGCATCGTACACCGCGCGCAGCAGACACATCTGCCAGCGCCAGTTGCCTGCCAGGTGTGCGGCCTTCGCATCCAGACGCTGCCATTCGCGATGCGTCGCCTCCACGCTGCCGTTGGTTGCCAGCGGTCCACGCCAGTTGCGCTCCAGCGCGAGGATGCCGTCGGCGGCTTCTTCGGCGATGTCTGCGCCGAAGAACAAGCGGGCGTACTCAATCACGATTTCGCGCGGGGCGCGTGAGGGATCCCAGGCAAGCGCGCTCCACACAGCCTTGTTCACGTCATCGTGAACGCCGTCGGAATACGAAATGAAGCCGTCGCTATGCGCGGCGTAGCGGTTGTGGATCTGGGCGTACTCCTCCGGACGCGGATTGATGGCTTCGCGGCCGAGCGTCAATGCATACGCCTGATCCCAGTTCGGGACCTGAAACTGGCAGATCTTGTTGTGCGTGATGTCAGGGTACAGCCGCAGCTTGTATTGCGAGCCCAGCCGCTGCCGCGTGCGCGCGACCGGTGGACTCGACGGCCCCGCCACCAAGCCACCCAGCCATTGCGGCTTCGCGCTTTCCAGGTAGCGATAGACCTCTTCTTCCTTCTGTGCATTGAAGCCTTGCAGGGAAAGCCAGATGCGCGCCTTCGGGTGACGCACGCGGAGTTTGCCGGCGACTTCGGATAGGAACGGCCACAGCATCTCGGGCGGATTGTGTCCGGGGTCGCCGCCGGGAACGAAGATTCCTGTCAATTCCACGCTGTCCGCGAAGAGTTCCTCGAAGCGCGCCAACAGCGCCGCGCGTTTCGGAGCATCGTTGAGATCGAAGTCCGCCGGAGTCCACACCCAATAGTCGAGGCCGTACTTGCGGCAGATCGCCGACATCGCGCGGTTCATCTCGCGGCGCTCCACCTTCATCAGCGGATTGTTTCGCGGATCCTGAAACGGAATGTTCTCGATGCTGTTCGCGCCGAAGAGGGCCAGTTCGCGAATGTACTGATCGAACTCTGCGATGGTCCATGCATCCCAGGAATTCGCCGTCGATCGGTAACCGAGTTGATGGCCGCGTATCGGATACGCGGGAGCGCTCACGATGTTCACTGGCAGCGGCAATGCGACGCGGCTGCGCGCGATATGCAGTTTGCGAAGCAGCGCGCCGGCGCCGAACATCGCACCTCTCCGGTCCGCGCCGATTACCCAAACCGTGGTCACGCCGGCACGCTCTTCGGCGAGCAAGCGGTACCCTTCGGCGTTGGCGGGCACTGTGTGCGCGCCACTCCTCGTGGTCACCACGATGGCCGTGCGCCCCTGTGGCATCGAATTCTGAATCGACAGCCGGATGCCGGAGCGTCTTTCCACTTCCTCGGCAAGCACCGTCGCCGCGACCTGCTCATTGCTTGAGCCGGTCACGATCACAGCCTGCGAGAGATCGGCGATGGCCGCAAACGAAGGAACACACGAGGCGAGGAACAGGACGAATGAAATCCGGCATGACGTGCGCATGACCGAATTCTCTCGCAGCAGGCACAGCCGCTGCACGCCAGTGTGTTGCAAGCCTACAGCGTGACCTTCTTCAAGTTGTCATCGGGAATGCGATCCACCAGTAGCGAGAACGGATCAATGCCGGCCTTCTCGGGAAGATCCTTCACGGTGAAGCGAAACGTATTGGCCGGCTTGGTGATGCGAACGCGCTCACGGTGAAGTGTGGCGCCGTACTTCTTGCCCTTCGGTGGCTTGGCAAAGGCGCCAATCTCGATCCAGTCATTGATCGCCACCTCCTTCTCATTGCCCTTCTCGTCGGACTTGAGTTTCCTGGCCTCCACTTGAATCGTGACGTCGTATTGCCCGTCGGGCCGCTTCTTGGCCTGCGCCTCCAAAGTGCGGTTCGAAAACAGAGTGATGTCTTCAAACAGGTCGGCGACCAGATAGTGCAGGTCCGCGGGGATCTCCTCCTTCAGCGCGTCGATGAGATCATGCGATGTCGGATACGGCGGCCCCTGATAGCCGAACTTCTGAATCATCTTCCGCAGTGCCCGGTTGATCGCTTCTTCGCCGATCATCTCCTTGAGCTGATACAGAATCACGCTGCCCTTGCGGTAGTGGATGTAGCCCTGCGACGCTTCCACGCGCATCAGAGGCCTCTCCTTCAACATCTCGCGCCCGCGGTTGCGAAGATAGTTGTCCATCTCATAGGAGAGGAACTTGCGCATCATGTCGCGGCCATATTCCTTCTCCATGATCATCAGTGCACTGTACTGCGCCATGGTCTCGGAAAGCAGCGTCGCACCCTGCATTTCCGCTCCGATCACCTGATGCGCCCACCACTGATGCGCCATTTCATGCGCGACCACGTAGTAGACCATGTCGATGTCTTCATCGTCTTTCAAATTGGCAATGAAGCCGATCGACTCCGAGTAGGGCATGGTTCCCGGAAACGCCTGCGCGAAGCTTGCGATGCGCGGAAACTCGATAATGCGGGCCTGCCTGTGGGCGTACGGCCCGAAGTTCGTGGTGCAGTACTCCAGCGACTTGCGGATCGACTTCACCATTTTGGGAACGTTCCATGGGTGGTCCTTGTGATAGTAGACCTCCACCTTCACGCCGTTCCAATCTTCGCGCGCCACTTCGTAGCGGGCGGAGATGAATGAATAGAAGTCGAGCGAGTCACGGTCGAGCTTGTAGTGGAAGTAGCGCCGCCCGTTCTCGGTCCACTCGCGCAGCAACGAGCCCGGCGCCACCGCGATCTGATCGGGTGACGTGCTCATGATGCTCTCCACGCTCACCCAATCCGAACTGCGGCCCAGGTAGGTGTTGCGGCACTTCTCTTTGCAGTCCCGTTCGAGCGCCGGCATCAGGTCTTTTTCGGGAAGCTGATACTTGCGGCGATCATTGCGATCACTCAACTCGCGGCCAACCTGGTACCCGATCTGAGGCGCGATCGTGTTGTTGAAGAACGTGCCATTCTGCACGATCGAGGAATTGGACACCGAGTTCTCAAAACCCTTCGTCACACCCTTCACCGTGTACTTCACCAGGCGCCGCTCTCCCGGCGGCATCGGTGGTTCGAGCTTGTAGATGCGATAGCTGAGGCGTGTATCGTCGGAGTGTACGCGGCTTCTTTCAATGTCGACCTCGTACTGGTAGCTGCGGCTCAGGGTGAGATGGATCTCATCGAGCGGTTTGGCCGACTTGTTCTCGATCACCTGCTCGCCGCGAAGCGTGAGGTTGCGCTGTTCCGGGTAAACGTCGATCCAGTACTTGACGCTTTGAATGCGAGGCTGCTCCTTCTCCGCGTATTTCTTGTAAGCCTTCTCATAGTCAGCGGACCGCTGCTCAAGTTCCTTCGATGCGTACACCTTGTTCAGGACTTTGGTGTTGTAGAAGACCCATCCAGCCACGGCGATCCACACGGTGGCCACTGCCAGCGAGAGAATTTTCAGCGGGCCCCGGAAGTTCGATGCCGCCGCCGCAATGCGCCGGGGGAGCGAGGTCTCCTTCCCGCGCGGCCAAAGCAGCACGGTCCCGATGGCGACAAGTGTGGAGAACAATGCCCAGTAAAGCGCGAACCAACTCACCGACGGCGCGTAAGGAGCGTAGCGGAACAAATCGGAGTAGGTGTAGTTGGGCAGCGAGGCGTAGCGCACCATCAGCGTGACGACGTTCAGCGGACGCCAGATGAACGCATTGGCGATGAGGAAGGTGATGAAGCCGAAGTAGCCCACGTACTTGTTGGGCGAGATCACGTGGATGAAGAACGCGAGAATCGTGTACCACGTGAAGCGCAGGCCATCGAGCACGAACAGGTCGGTGAGATAAACGTCGAACTGAAAGCGCGTGTACTTGTACCAGGACTGCGTACCGATGCCGATGGCCATGGCCACCGCTTGAATGATCATCAGAGCGCCCATCAGCGAAACGAACTTCGCGACGAAGGGGATCCAGTTGGGGTAGGGAAGTGCGTCATGAATCTCATCACAACGGGCGTCCCGCTCCTTCCACACCAGCACGCCGCCGAAGTGTGTGGCCAGGGCCATCATGAACAGGTAGAGGGACCCGCGGATGGTGTCAAGCACGCGATAGGTCACTGGCAGCGATTGATTCCCGTAGCCTTCCGATGCGCTGAGAATCACCGAAGGCAAGGTGTTCAACATCGCCGCGCAAACCACCACGATGAACACCGTCGACTTCACCAGCGTCAGAAACTCGATGCGGGTGTGGTTGAGCAGTTGGGTCAGGCGCGCGCTGGCGCCATGATCCGCACTGACCTGAGGCAGCGCGACCACGGTTGGCCGTGCCGCAGCCTCCTCAATGGCCTGCTTCTTTGACTTGCGGAAGATCTCCTGCATCCGAAACCGCCACATGCCGAAAGCCAGCACCGCCGCGCCCACCGAGAGCCACAGCAGCCGGTTCCACAGCATGATGCCTTCCCATCCCACACTGCGCGAGTTGCGCTCGGCCACCGTCCAGTACTTCGTCATGACGGCGAAAGTTCCGATGCCGAATGGATCCAGCAGGACCGCGATCTTTTCATTCTCCATGTCCTCCAGCAGAATGCCTGCCACGGAATACCCCACCAGCAACAGCAAGCCGCCGACGAAGGACGTGATCGTGCTCCGCGTAAGCGCCGCCACGGTGAACATCAGGCACGCGACGAAAATCGTGTTGGGCAGTGCGAACACGAGCACTCCATTGAGGTGCGCCATCCAGTCGATGGACCGCCATCGCTCGGCGTCAATCCACGGCATCCACTTGGCGATGATCACACCCAGCGATACGCCGAGTGCGGGAATCGTCGCCGCGATGGTGGAGCCCCAGAACCGGCCCAGCAGATAGTCGCGCTTGCGAATCGGCGTGGAGAAGAGGATCTGATGTGTGTTGTGCTGGAAGTCGCGGCCGGCGGCGGAGTTGACGAAGGCCACCACCATCAGCGTGCACAGCAGTCCGGTGATGGCGTAGAAATTCTGGATGACGTAGGGCGCATTGCGGTAGGTGTTCTGGAGTGACGACCCCACGATGATCTGGTCGCTGCTGGCCGCGCCGAAGATCATCAGGCCGATGACCACGAGGAACACGTACAGCATGATGGAAGTGAGCCAGAAGCGCAGTTCGAAGCGAAAAAAGTGGAAGAACATTTTCCTGGGCTCCTGTTCTTATCGCAGTTCGCGGATGGCGCAGAAGAAGACGTCTTCCAGGTCGGGTGTTACCGGGGCGAACCCGTCACCAGGGGGCTCCGCGCTGAACACGTGGATGTTGGGACGCCCCCCGATCAGCTTGGTCGAGATCACGCGGAAGCTCTGCTCATGTTGCTCAACCTCCCCTTTGGCAATGCTCTTGTGCCAGATCCGTCCGGTCAGTTCGGCAATGGCGGTATCGGGCGGTCCGGCATACAACACGCGGCCCAGATTGATCACGGCCATGTTGGTGCAAAGCTCCTTGACGTCTTCCACGATGTGCGTGGAGAGGATCACAATCACGTTCTCGCCGATCTCGGAAAGCAGATTGTAGAAGCGGTTGCGCTCGCCGGGATCGAGGCCGGCGGTCGGCTCATCCACGATGATGAGTCTCGGATTCCCCAGCAGCGCCTGCGCGATTCCGAACCTTTGCCGCATGCCGCCCGAAAAGCCCGTCAACGCCTTCTTGCGATGCTCATACAGGTTCACACGATGAAGCAGCGCATCCACGGTCTCCTTGCGCTGCTTGCCGTTGACAATGCCCTTGAGCAGCGCGAGATGGTCCAGCATGTCGAGCGCCGATACACGCGGATACACGCCGAAATCCTGCGGAAGATAGCCAAGCACCTTGCGCACTTCGTCTTTCTGCGTGAGGACATTGATGTCGCCGAGCCTTGCTTCTCCGGTGTCGGCATCCTGCAAGGTTGCGATGGTACGCATGAGTGTCGACTTGCCGGCGCCGTTTGGGCCCAGCAGGCCGAACATGCCTTTCGGAATGTCGAGCGAAACATTGTCGAGCGCCTTGACGCCATTCGGGTAGGTCTTTGAAAGATTGCGAATCGCCAGTTCCATGAGGGGTGTTACCTATGTTACGCCGGGACGCGCGATTTTGTTCCCGAAGCAGGAGGTTTAGACGATCTCGTACAATAAAAGTCTTCCCGGTCGAACAGCAACATGCACGATCTTTCCTTCTTTCGAACCAATCTGGACGCCGTCGCCGCGCGGTTGAACACGCGCGGCATGGCACTCGATGTGGAGCAGTTCCGCGATCTCGATTCCCGCCGTCGCGCCGCCGTCACTGAGACGGAAACGCTGCGGGCGCAGCGCAACATGGAGAGCCAGGAGATCGCCAAGCTCAAGAAATCCGGCGCCGATACGGCGGAGCAGCAGGCGAAAGTGCGCGCCATCGGCGACCGTATCGCGGAGTTGGAGGAGAACGTCAAGGTCGTCGATGAAGAGTTCCGTGCGCTGCTCACTGGCATTCCGAATCTTCCGCATGAGTCCGTTCCGCCGGGTGGCGGCTCTGAAGGCAACGTCGAGATCCATCGCATCGGCGAGCCTCGCAAGCTCGATTTCGCGCCGAAAGCGCACTGGGATCTCGGGCCCGACCTTCGCATTCTCGACTTCGAGCGGGCCACCAAAATCACCGGTGCGCGCTTTGCGGTTTATTGGGGGATCGGCGCGAGGCTGGAGCGTGCGTTGATCAACTTCATGCTCGATGTGCACACACGCGAGCACGGCTATACCGAGGTACTGCCACCCTTCATGATCAACTCGGCCAGCCTGTTCGGCACGGGCCAGTTGCCAAAGTTCGCAGCCGATCTGTTCAAGATCGAAGGTACGGACTTCTGGCTCGCCCCGACGGCTGAGGTGCCCGTCACGAATCTCTATCGCGATGAAACGCTGGATGCGGACTCGTTGCCCGTGAGCTTGTGCGCCTACACTCCCTGCTTCCGCGCCGAGGCCGGTTCTTATGGCCGCGACGTGCGCGGCATCATTCGCCAGCATCAGTTTCAGAAAGTGGAACTGGTGAAGTTCACACGTCCTGATCAAAGCTACGATCAACTGGAGAAGCTCACTTCCGATGCCGAGGACATTCTGAAGCGTCTCGGCCTACCGTTCCGCCGCATGGTGCTGTGCACCGGCGACATGGGCTTCTCGTCGGCCAAGACGTACGATCTGGAAGTGTGGCTGCCGGGTCAGAACGACTATCGCGAGATCTCTTCCTGCTCGAATTTCGAAGCCTTCCAGGCGCGGCGAGCCAGCATTCGCGTGAAGAGCGGCAAGAAGTCAGAGTTCGCGCACACCCTGAACGGAAGCGGCCTCGCCGTGGGGCGCACGTGGGTCGCGATCGTCGAGAACTATCAGCAACAGGACGGGTCCGTTGTGGTGCCTGAGGCTCTGCGGCCGTACCTGAACGCGGAAGTGATTACGGCGCAAGCGGAGTTGAAGTAGATCCATCCGCTCATCTCCGCTTGCGCCAGTCGCGCTTAGAAGCGCATGCGGAACTCGAGATACACAACGCGCGGCTGATTGTTCTGCTGCGGGTTGATCTGGCCGAAGTTGGCATTTGTCACATTTGGCGGATTGCCGACGTTCTGCGTGAAATACGGGCTGTTGAACGTGTTGATGAAGTCCGCGCGAACCTGCGCCTTCACGCGTTCGCTGAAGATCCGCACGTCCTTCATCAGCGAGAAATCGTAGTTGCGGAATCCCATAAAGCGAACATCGGGGAATCGGGTCGGGAAGTTGCGCAGCGTGAACGGCGCGGGCCCGGCGAGTCTCGGGAAGAGGGAAGTGTCGAACCAGCGCTCCAGCGTCCGCTGGCCCTCGGGCAACTTCGCGCTACGAGCCTCAAGCGGCGCGGCGTTCGGGAAGTCAATCGGGAAGCCGCTTTGGAACGTCCAGTTCCAGCCGAACTTCCATCCGCCGAGGAAGCCTTCTACAATCGAAGGCATGCCGCTCAGGAGCGGGCGTCCGCGGCCCACCGGCAGATCGTAAGTGCCGAGGAACGACGCTTTCTGCGGCACATCGAAGATCGCCAGCCGTTTCTCCAGGACCGGATTGAGAATGTCGTTGGGATTCAGGTCCTGCGCATTGAGGAGCGTATACTGCTCCAGGTTCTTCGTCACCATGTAGTTGAACTGGAAGTTCATGCCAAACGCAAAACGCTTCTTGATCGACATCTGCATGGCGTCGTAACGGGTGCGCCCAACCGGCAGGTTCGATGCAACAATGCTCGAATACTGCGGATAAGCGACCATTAGCAGGGACCGCTGAATCGTGGCTCCGTTGAGCGCCGCATTGTTCGGCAACAGACCCGCGAGAGGATTCGCAATGCGCTCGTTGTAATACGCCGCCGGGCGCCCCAACTCCGAGGCCGGAATCGCGTTCAACTGCGCGCTGACCGCAAGTTGGCTTGTGAAGTTCCCGACATAGGAGACATCCGCCAGAAGGCCCCACCACATCTCGCGCTGCAAGCCCACGGAGACCTGCTTGGAGATGGGTAAAGGCCGGTCTGTGTATTGAAATCCAAGGCCGAGACCAAGATCCGTCGCCAGTCCGAGGCTTGAGCCGATTGGTTGCAGCAAGCCGTTCGGAAACGGATTGCTGAGTGAGGCGGAGGGAGTAACTCCGTCCACGGTCGGAATCACCGGAGTGGCCCGGCTGAATCCCGTGTTCGGGCCGAGCGCCCACTGGCCCAGCGAGTAAGTGCCAAAGCCGCCGCGCAGCACGGTCTTGCTGTCGAGCGAAAACGCCGCGCCGATCCGGGGCTGAAAGTTATTGCGATCCGGCGCGAAGGCGTAACGCGCATCGCCACTTGTGCCGGCGTACAGCAGACCTCCGGTCAGACTGCGGCAGGCGGGGCAGTTCTCGATCCCTGGGCGGTTCCGCGCCTGATCCGCAATCGGGCTCGGCTGGCCAAACGCAAAGCCGCGCGTCTGCCGGTTAAAGCGCTCATACACCGGCGATTCGTAATCCCAGCGCAGGCCCAGGTTCAGCGTCAGCTTGCGAGTAAGTTTCCAATCATCCTGGAAGAACACCGCGTAGTACTTACCACGATAGGCGGTTGTGATCGGGATATCCACAGATCCGCCGGTGGGGTGCCCCAAGAGCGCCGTCGCAATCTCGTTGCCCGAGAAAGCATCGGCGCGGTTCGGATCGGCCTGTGTCCATAGCCTCGAAAAGGCAAAGCTTCCGGCGGAGGCGCCATAGCTCAGGTTATTCGCCCGGAAATCCCGTAACTCGACGCCAAACTTCATGACGTGCGTCGAAATCACTTTGCCGCCCTGTGCCCCTGCCGAGTAAGTGTCGTCGGCCTGCACAAACGGGCTTGAGCCTTGAGACATATACGCACCCATGTTCACGATCGGGTATTGTGTCCGTGAGAACTGCGACACCAGCGAGGCCGGCAGACCAAGATCCCGCGGATTGAAGGCGAGCGTTTGCGGGTTCCATGCGAGGTTCTCCAGGCGCGAAAAGCCCGCGCGCAGGTTGAATGTCGTCGAAGGATTGATGATCGACGTCCAGTCGATGGTGAGCGTACGTCCACGGCGGCCGCGAGGCAGAATGGTGCTCGTCTCCGCGGGGTTGTTCTCCGGATAACGCATGTCGCAGCAGCGGGTCATGTTCGTCTCACCATAGCGGCCGAAGAACGCGTTGCGATTCGTTGGGCGTACATCCAGCCTTCCCGTCCACTGCCACAGGTCGCCCTTGTTGTTCGATGTCTGGAAGAAGTTATTCAGCCGCGCGGGCGTGTCACCTTGTACCGTCGGATCGGGATAGTAACTCACGATCTTCGCGCCCACCGGGTTGATGCGGTTGGCAGGAATACGGTTGCCCGCAAACGGATCGCGAAGGTAAGTGCGTCCGTCGGTACCAAGGCGCGTCGTCGAAGGATCGTAGATGGTGACCCGGCGTCCGTCGTTGGCCAGGAGATTTGTGAAGTCGCCCTGCTTCATCTCAGGCAACGGAGTGGTGAATTGGCTGGTGTAGAGGCTCGCCGACGGGCTGGTGTCGTAGCTCACCATGTAGAACAGCTTGTTCCGTCCGTCGAAGACCTTTGGAATCCAGATGGGACCATTGGACATGAATCCGTAATTGTGCTGCACATTGGTGGGTCTGGGCACATTCCGGCGGTTGTTCGACCAGCTATTCGCATTCAAGCGATCGTCGTAGTAACGGTTGAATACGGTGCCATGGAACTCGTTGGTGCCGGATTTTGTGGTGGTGGTGATAATGCCGCCGCCGGTGCGTCCATATTGTGCATCGAAAATGTTCGTGAGTACTCGAAATTCCTGCACGGATTCGAGGGCCGGGATCATGATCACCTGCCGGTCGCCCTTGGAGTCGCTGGTGCCGTCGATCAGCACGTCGACGTTGGACTCGGTGCCCGCGGTCCCGGATGCCGCGCCGTTGATGGACGCGCGGGAATTCGCCAGGCCATCGAGATTGAACGACGAACCTTGTGAAGTGGATGGCTTATACACGCCTGGCATCGCGAAGGCGAGCTGGTAGATGTTGCGCCCGGAGTTTGGGACGTTCAGCAGCAGGTCATTGTCGACGATGCCGCCTCGTGACGCGGTCTCGGTCTCCAGCAGAGAGATCTGGCTGGTGACGGTCACCTGCTCGTTCAGCGCGCCGAGTTCGAGCCCGATGTCGAGTGCCGCGCGCACACTGATCTGCAACTCTACATTCTCCCGGACGAACTTCTTGAAGCCGGTGGCTTCCACTTCCACGACGTACTTGCCGGGAATCAGGAAGGCGATCGAGTAACGTCCGCTCTCATTCGAGGTGGCTTCGGCCACGGCGTTCGTGTCGACGTTGCGGACCTTGATGCGTGCTCCTGACACGGTGGCGCCCACTGGGTCGGTGATGAGACCAGTGAGACTGGCGCGGAAGTCCTGGCTCCACAGTGTGGAGATGAAGAAGAGTACTGCGAGTGTTCGAACCATGATGGCTCCTTTCCGATGAGATCTAAGGAGGAAACGTTGATGCTATAGAAAGCGGAGAGGGTTGTCAAACGGGGCATGCACTCCACAGCGCTCTGCGCTATGCTGGCGGCGTCATGATCTTCCGTGCGTGCGCAATAATGTCCATAGTTTTGCCAATTGCGATCGCTCAGCCTGTGCAAGTGAACGCAACTGGAACCATTAACAACCAAGCTCGTTATGTGATCGGCACCGCAACAAACGGTATTGCCGTGGAATTTCTGCCCACCGTACAGACGGTGGATCCTTCCTCCGCTGGGTTCTCCGTGTTCAATCTGTTGCAGGTGCGCGTCACCGTGACGGGCAATCCGTTCGTGAATCCGCTGGATATTGGGGATGTTCCGTATAGCGTGGTAGTAACCCATGGTGGTGCAGGCGGCACTCTCAGCGGCATGCTCAGCATGACGTTCGGTCCGGGTAGACCCGTACTGTCGCTGATGGGGAGCGAGAGCGACGTTGCCGTCCTGGACGGAGTAGCTTATTCGTGGAACCGCATCCCGGTACGGATTGGGACTCTGCTTTTCCGATACCGCCTCAAATGGACATGCCCGTACCTGCGCGCGCCAGCCGAGCCCGGATCCGGTTGAGTCCTTCGTCGCTGCGGATGACGGTGGTTGGTGGCCGCGCGGAAGTGCGCGAAGTCGCCGTAACCGCGCCCGAGGGTGTCTTTGTGTCCGGTGGGTCCGCGGAGTTCCTCTTTTCCTCCACAGCTACTCCCGGTAAGATCATTGTGAATGCATTTCACTACCTGGAGAATCCGGCGACTTCGACCTCCCTTTTGAGATATGAAGCCCAGGGCTTGCCACCCGCGTTCCTGCCGGTCGAACTCACTCTGACTCCAGGTTCCGATTTCCTGCGCCCTGCTCCAAAAGAGTTGGATTTCATCTACACCCGCGGCGCCGCGGCGCCACCGTCCCAGGAGGTCGCCGTCCAATCCTCCACGCCGTTCAGTCTGGTGCCGTCTACGTGGGACTCGACATGGATGAACGCGACGGCGAGTAGTTCCAGTGTCACCGTATCGGCTATGGTCACGAACAAACCACTGGGAACTCATCGAACTCGCTTGCTGTTGCAGAATCAGACCGGCTTGCAATCGGATGTTTACGTGAATTTCGCGGTGAACGATGGCCCAGGTATCATCAATGTAACGCCGCTGCCGGAATTGGGCGGCACTGTCGCGGTGAACCCGCCATCCGGGCCATATGCCAACGGCTCCACCGTAACTCTCACTGCTACTCCCGCACCGGGTTTCACGTTCGGATGGTGGAGCGGCGTTGTGAACGACACGGCGAACCCTGTGACCGTGACGGTGAATGGCAGGGTGAACGTCAGTGCGTCATTTCTCTCCGTGACGGGCTCGTGCACCTACACACTTTCCCCTCCCAAACTTCTGGTGACCAGCAACATGCAAGGTGCGATTGAACTCCAGACGCAGAGCGGGTGCCCGTGGACGATCTCTCAGACACCGTTTTGGCTGAACATACGGTCGCCGCGGCAGGGAACGGGACCGGCGGTGATTCACTACTCCACCACCACGGCGGGGGGATCAAGTACGTCCTTTGTGCAGATCGCTGATAAGATATTGATGGCGCAAATCACTTCCTGCGCCTTCGCCAGGGCGAGTCTGCCGGGCGGATTGCCGGCGGCCGAGGGCACGGTCGTACTTACCACCGATAGCTCTTGCGTCCCGTTTGAGAGTTCGCGGCCCTGGTTGCGCCTTCCTACGCTTCGTGGCTTTGCCAACTTTCTGCGCGAGATCACTTTGCAGGTGGATGCCAACCCCGAGAGCCGGCCCCGCACCGCTTCCATCAATGTGGCCGGCATCCGCGTACCCACGATCCAGCGTGCGGCGCAGCCTTCTTCTCCCTATCCTGATGTCGATGCAAACCACCTGTTCGCGGACCACATCACTTTGCTCAAACTGAACAATGCGGCGGATACCTGCGGGAATGGACTGTTCTGCCCTGATGCACCGATTCTGCGGGAGCAGATGGCGGAGATGTTAGTCCGGTCGCTCCTCAAAACCGACACCTTCACTTTTCCCTCGGCTCCACGGTTCGAGGACGTTGCCGCCGATCACCCAAGGTTCAAGTGGATTCAGAAGCTGGCGGAGCTCGGAATCAGCAACGGATGCACGGCTACTCGATTTTGCCCAAGCGACCGCGTCACCCGCGGGCAGATGGCGGCGTTTCTCGTGCGGGCGCGCGCCGGTGTGCCGGCAGGGCCCGCTACCGGCAACCGATCCAATTTTGTGGATTTCGAGTTCTCGAATATTTTTGGAGCCCACATCGACACGATCCGCCGCTGGGGTGTCACCGTCGGCTGTTACTCCAACGCGTTTTGTCCGGACGATTTCACCACCCGCGGGCAGATGGCGGCGTTCCTGGTTCGGGCGTTCTTCACGCCGTGAGGCCGCCGGTCGGGATGGTTGGGGCATCGTACGCAATTGGGTGGGGCGAAGTCCACGGTTCCCACCCCGCTGTCCCAAGGAACCCCTGAAAACTCGCGCTAATTCGAGGCTTTTGAAGGATCCCGTGTTTGGCACGCCACCTGCACTATATAAGGCAATTCAAAAGTCGTCATCGACTGAATAGCATCCTCGGCGGCGAGACCCAGCTCGCCGCAGTTTAGCCCCTCTACAGGAGCCCCGGATTCCCAAAATCCGGGGCTTCACTCCTTTTGGGGGGCTTTTTCGAGAGCCATCTGCCCACAAACCCACATCTCCAGAGCCAACTTCCGTCTCTTCTCCTGCATCCCTCAGTGACTCGGCACGCCGTACCAATTCGCAAGTGACTCGATCTCCTCGCGAATCAGGCTCTGAAACTCCGACCGTACCGACGATGGCGCCCTGCTGCCGCTTCCCGCGTAACTGGAGAGATCGAACACGGAGTCCCGGTAATTCACGCCATCTGAGATGAACAGCCGAGTCCCGTCGCCGCTCAGCACACCGTACACCGCGGCGTAGCTGGACGCGACCAGATAGTAGTTTCGCCGGTATGCACCCTGCTCCTCCGGGCGCTCCGTGAAGAGCGGTCTGCCTTGGAACTGATGTTTCAACACAGGGCGGTGCCCGAGCAGATAGTAAAGCGAGGGCGTAATATCAGTCGAAAACGCGGGAATCTTTGGACTGTGATGCAGTGAGCGCATGGCCTGGGGTAAGTGAAACAGCAGCGGAACCCGGATCACCTCGGGATAGATCGTGTAAGCATGTCCCCAACGCCCATCCTCGCCGAGCGAATCCCCGTGGTCCGCCGTAAGCACCACGATGCTGTCCTCGTAGAGGCCGTGCTGCTTCAGGAATTGCAGGAAGTTTCCGAAACACCCGTCGATCCTGCGCAGCCTTGACGCATAGGGCGAGTAAAAGGCTCCGTAGCTATGATCGTCGATCGGCTTGCCTCCTTCCTGATTGATGCGAGCAATGTGGATGTTCAGTGGCTGAGTGTAGGCGAAGACGCCGGACTTCGGATACCCTTCCGCCGCGATCTTACCCTCCAACTCGCCAAGACTCCGGCAGAGATCGTAGTCCATATGGCTTGTCTTTGCGTCCAGAGGCGTGAAGTTCTTCCACGGTGTGACCACCGTTTGTAAGATCGTGTCGCGGCTGATGAATGCGCGGTAACCTTCCACCTCGAGCAGCTTTTGTAGAGCGTTCATCGGGGAAAACGGCGTCACATACTGTTTGTGCAGCATCATGCCACCCACCCAGATGGACGGTTCGGAAAGGCCCGTGCCTCCGTAGTGCGAAAACGCCCGCTCAAACACGGCGCTGTCTTTTCCAAACTCTCCGATATTGGGGGTGAACTCCACCGCCGAGTTGTAGGGCGAAAGATAGTCGGCGCGCAGACTGTCGATGACAATGACAAAGATATTCGGCCGCGGCGTTTGCCCGGGCCTCAAATCCTCGACGATGTTCACGTCCACCGGTTTCGCTGGAGCGGATCGCGGCAGGTTCGTGTTGCGCGTGAGAAACGCGTAGAACTCTGGGTCGACATGGACGCGGGGCGTGACAATCTCCCGCGCCAGGCGGAAGGACACATCATACCCGCTGTATTTGTCCAGAAACTGATCACTGCGAAGAGAACTGTTGGTCACGCGCCACAGTGTCCGCTGAGCTGCCTGCATGGACCGGTAGCCCGCCAACACCGCCAGCACCGCGAAGACCGCGGCAAAGGAACGGCGGCGAAGTGCCGGCGTGGCGAATGCCTGCTGGTAGCAGATGCGAAACACCAGTACCCAGATGGCGAGGACCAGTAACTTCTGAACAAGAAAGTTCCAATCCATCCGGGAAGCCGGAAGCAGAATGGCGCCGCCGAGCGCGCCAGTCAGCGCGAGCGATACCATCACGTGGAGTGTAGAACGGGCCGCCGGCCGCCGGATCCACAGGGCCATGGCCAATCCGCTGTCCACAGTAAGTGGGCGCCATAAGTTCGCGCGCAGTGTCGCCCCGCTCAGCAGACCCGCCAGCGTCAGCGCGAGAGTTCCCGCATACAGGTCCGCGCGCCATCCTTGGAATGAAATCGCTGCGAACACTACCGATCTGGCCACCAGCCAGAAAATCGCGGCGCCGAAGAGATGGCACAACACAAACTGCCATTTGGCCGGCGCGCGAAGCCATCCCGAGATCACCACCAGCAGGTTGAGCGCGGTGAAAAGCATCATCAGAACCAGAATGTGCGAGAGTAAGTTCCATCCGGCGGCGAAGACCCCTGCCCCCGCGCTCCAGTCCTGTCCGCCGCCCACGCGGATGTAAGCCCATGCCGTCGAAACCAGCGCCAGGAACAACGCCGATTGCCAGGCCGCGCGAAACACCGCCGCATCCTCCGGGCATGGTTGTTCGCTCCATTTCACGGCCCGCAGGCCGTCACACCAGTCGAGAACTGCGAGTAGGACCAAGGGCGCCAGGGCGAGCACCGCCCACAGGAAACTCATGCCATTGTTCTCCAACCGCCCCACCACGGCGGACGGCAGAAGCAGCAGGCTCTGTGTAATCATCCAGAACGTGAACAGCCGGCGTCCCCAACGGCTTGCGCGTGGTAGGGGCGCGCCGTGCGGACGGTCGAGCGCCAGGCTCGCCAGGCCGGCCAGTGCAACCAGCAGGTGAAGCCAGTGATGAACCGCGGCAAACACACGCAGGGAGGGGAAGAGTCCTGCTTTGTGGAATTCCTGATACGTGAACGGGACGAACGCCAGCAGGCAAAAGAGAGAGGTGAAAGCGAAAAAGGCAAAGAAGACGGTTCTGACCGCGCCGAAAAGGATCAACGAGCCCATTTGTCAATTCCACCCGCGGCGCGACGTCTTCGCAAGTAACTGCTGGAAATCCGAGTCACCAGGCCGTAACTGGCGTCCCCGTCTCAGATAGGTTCGGGCCTCCAGATAGTCCCCACTGCCGATGCACGCCATGGCGGCGGCAAGCAGCGCGTCGGGATTATCCGGCATCCCTTTCAGCACCTTCAGAATCCGTTCCTTTGCGGCTTCCGGCTTGCCTCTGCGGATTTCGCAACGGGCCTTCCCTAACACAACGTCCGTATAATCGGGGGCATACTGCAGCGCCTTCCCATACAGTTCCTCGGCCTTCGCATACTGGCCCTGGCGCTCCAGCGCGTGAGCCATGAAAAGCAGGTTGTCGCTGTTCTGTTCAATGCCCAGGCATCGCTCAAACGCCTTGTATGCAGCGGCCTCGTTTCCCAGCCTGCGGTAGGCTACCCCAATCTGGGGGCAGGCCTCCACGGGGGTCGGCGAGTAGATCAGGAACTGCTCCCACATCTCCGCTTCGTCCTTCCAACGTTGCTGCTCATGATAGATTCGCGCAAGTTGGTTGATGTAAATGCCATTCTCCGGGTACGCGCGGTAGAGTTCCAGTGTCGGCGCCAGCGCATCTTCGAAGCGTCCCTGCTCCACATACTTCCGGCTGCGGGCGAGTAATCTCTGGGCACGTTCATTACTCACCGTGTTTTCGGTATCCGTTTCCGCGGACTCATCCACATAGGGATCCTGATACAAGCTCCACCATGCCGCATAGAGCACGAAGCATGGCAGAAGAAAGCGAATCGAAGGAATGTCCATGGCTTCAGAACCTGTAGTCGAACGAGCCGTCCAGTACGTATTGGCGAATCGCGGACCGGCCCGTACGGTCCTGCGTGCCGAAACCAACCGTCCCGCGATAACCGAGTCTCGAGTTGATCCGCCCGCTGATTTCCGCCGCGAAACTGTGCGAACGCAACACCTCGTATTCGTTGGCGCTGCGAACCTCGAAAGGCGACGCTCCCCAGCCGTAGCGGAACGCCACGAACTTTTCGTAGTCTCCGAAGTAGCGGCGGACGGTGTATTGCATCGAAGGGCTGATTCCCGCTTCGTCGCGGCTGAGAAATGTTCGCGCCGAAACTAAATAAGGCCCGAAGTACCGTCCCAAGGATCCGGTATACATGGTGAATGGTGCTGCAAAGCGGAACCTTCGGAAACCCACCGACCCTTCAAAGCCTTGACCCAGTGTCTGAAACACTTCGCCCGCAATCCGATAAGCGGGGAAAAGGATACGATCCGGAGAGTAAGCCCCGGCGACATAGAGATAGGTTCCGGGCCTGATCCTCGGATATGCGTCCACTTCCACCAACTGGCTCCGGTACCGGAACCGGGTTGCACTGGAGAAACGCACGCCGGCACGGCCGAACGGCGTCATGCCGCGAAACGTGATTCCGGTCTCCTGCCACGCCGCCTGCCCTCCGCTGAACCATACCGAAGTACGGTCCGCGCCAACCCGCCACGTTCGTAAGTTCGTCTCGATTTCCTCGCGCATCGCTCGCGCTTCCGCGTTTCCGGGCTCTAAGTCGAGAAAGTTTCGAACATAGCCCAGCGCCTCTTTGTCCCGTTTCTGCCGGATCAATGCCCGGATGCGCGAAAGAAGATAGAAGGTATGTCCGGGCCGCAACTGCTGACCCTCCGCGGCCAGCCGTTCCGCCCTGCCGGCGTTTCCCGACCATAACTCTGTCCGTATCAGCGCCTCCCGCGCATCCGTGTAACCCGGTGCACGCTCCAGAACGCTATCCAACGCCTGCCGCGCGTCATCATACCGGCCCTCCCAGGAGAGGATGATTCCGTAGATCAGCCGCGCATCGATATCCCGCGGGCTGTTGGCGAGTTCACGCTCCAGCAGAGCGAGCGCCGCCTTGCGGTCGCCATTCACTGCCAGTTCCCGTGCACGCACTGCGAGACTGAGCCTTTCCGCGTGGGGGGCGGCTGCCGTCTCGCCAGCCGGTGCGTTTCCGCAGACCAGCAACAACGTGACTACGACCCACCCTGCCGCGGCCAACAACGGCCCGCCAGTTCGCCTTAGTACCATCTCGATAGCGAAGTGATCGGAAGAATGAGTGTTTCCCTTTAGCCCCTGCGGTCACCGGGTAATCCTACTCCCAAAACACTCATCCGCACTAAAGGATAAGCCTGAGTCTGTCGAACACTGAGTAACGGTTTTCATCATTGCCTCGGCGGCGCCGGAATGGGCGCTAGCCAAGGAACGCGACGATATTGCCATGCGGGTGATCGCCCAAAGCAACGGTCTGAAGCTCCTTCGACGGCTCAGCGGCAAGCTCGGTCTGACCGAGACTCCTGCCGAGTCCGCCCTGGGGATGGCCGCTGCGGCCGGAGGCGGATCTGGTTTCCCATTCAATGAGTTAGAGCAGGCGATGAAGTCCGGAGCGGTGTCCACCGCACCCCTTCCCCAGCCTCTGCCTCCCGCCCATCCCGAACTGACGGCAAACCATGACGCGCTGGCCAAATTGCTGCACGTGATGGAGGCGCCCGCACCCTCAGGCCCCCTGGTCCGCGAGATTTGCGATGACTTGCGTGGCTTGCTCGACATTCTGGAGACTCCCGGCGAGCCTGCGGCCGAGCGTCCCGGTCCGGTTGTAGTGCCGCGCGATCCGGCCATCCGGGAGTTCCCCAATAAGCGGCCCGAGGAAGTCCACCCGGTTCTCGCCGGCAAGACGGTTGGGCTGGCCGGATTCTCGCAGGGGCAGTATTTGCATTGCAGTTCGCTTTTTCAGCGGCAACAGAGCCGCTGCCTCGACGCCGGGAGCCCCTTCGACATTCAGCCGCAGATCGGCGATCAGTGCGACCTGCTCATCCTCGCCTCCCCGGCCGCATGGGAGCTGCTCAACCCGTTGCGTCCCGCGGTCCTGCTGCAAACCAGCCGCCCCGTGCTTGTCACCGGTCCGCCGCGTCTGCTGACCCGCGTCGCCCAACTTACTCAGCCCGGGGCCCGGGAGTATGTCGCCGATCCCTGGCGGGATGAAGAAATCGTCTGGCGCTCCGCAATGTTACTCGAGCGCCAGCAGCGGTCCGGGAATCCCGCCGGCGAATCCATGAAACGGGAGAACCCCGAAATCCTCATCGCCGATGAAGACGTTACCACGCGCACACTGCTCGCCTCCATGCTCCAGAGGCACGGAATGACGGTGCATCTCGCGGAGAACGGCGTGGAGGCTCTCGAACTCCTGCACACCCGCAAGCCCTGTGCCGCGATCCTCGATATTGTCATGCCGGGTCTTGACGGGTTCCAGGTACTGGCAGCCGCCAAACAGGATCCGGTGCTGTCGGGTACGCCCATGATGTTGCTCACCACCCGTTGTGGCGAAGTGGACAAGTTACAGGCATTCGCGCTCGGCGCCGATGACTACCTCACCAAGCCATTCAGCCCGATGGAACTCGCGGTCCGTCTGAAGCGCCTCCTCAAGCGAGCAGGTTAGGGTCTTCAGAATGCTTTCAAAAAGCCCGAAAAAGGCAGGAGAACCCTTCCGGAAACGCTTGCATCAGTTTCTGCTGCGGCCTCGCGTGGCCCGTGTTGTGGTGCTGTTCAAAGTGACGGTGGTGCAGGCGGCAATCGTTCTGCTCGTCTTCGGCGTTCACCAGCGGTACTTCAGCGTTCGCTACCGCGAGGTGCCGCTCTCGTTGGCGGCGTCGTTTCTTGCGGTCCAAGCCGCTCTCATCGTGGCACAGTTGCTCGTCTCCACGGCCATCAAGCACCGTTCCTCAATTTCCGGGAGCGATTCAGACCAAGTAAGCCCCACCATACGAAAGTATCTGTCGGCCCACCTTGCCGGTGATAACCACTACCGTGAACTGACCACGCTCAGCGTGTGGCACCGGGGCGACGTGCAGCGGTGTCTCACGGAGTTTCTCGGCGCCGTGGATGGTGGATCCCGGTTCCGTCTCCAGGAACTTGCGGTCCGGCTGGGCCTGCCGTGGGTGTGGGAGAAGTTTGCCCGTTTCGGCACCACCGCTCAACGCCGCGATGCGGCTTACCGGCTCGGCCTGCTCGGCATGCAGGAATACCGGCGAACCGTCATTGGGATGCTGAATGATCCCGCGCCGCATGTGCAGGCGGCCGCCTGCCGCGCCCTGCTCGCGATTGGCCGGTCCGGGGATGCGGATCGAGTGGTGCGATTTGTTCTCGACGCGCCGCTGCTGGTGCGCGCCATCCTGGCTCCCGAGTTGCGATCCTACCAGTCCGCCGCCCGCCCGGTGATCCTGGAGACTCTGAGCGGCCTCCCAATGCAAGATGCGGAACTGCAAACCCGCTCCATCACCGCGCTGGAAATGGCCACCGCCTGGCAAATTGCGTTGCCTCTTTCCTCGCTGAACCCGGCGCTGGTCCACGCCTCGGCGCAGTTGCGTGCAGCGGCGTTCCGTGCGCTGGCGCCGCTCGGCTCCACGCCCGGAGTCGACTTATGGATCTTTGCGGGGCTCGCCGACCCGGACCTCCACGTCCGCTCCGAAGCCGCTGCCGCTGCCCGCCGCATCCGTCTTCAGTCCGCCATTCCGGCGCTGGAATCGTTGCTATCGGGCGAGTCCGCCAAAGGGCGCCCTTTGCGCGAAGCGTGCCGCGCGCTGGCGGCCATGGGTCCCACCGGATGGGAAGTTCTGGAGGACCGCGTCCAGTCTACTGACCGTGAACTGGCGTCCAACGCCCTCTCCGCGCTTGCCGCCGCCCAGGTGGGCTCCGCCGAATTGCTGGAGGTCGCATGAACGCCTGGTCCATCGACTGGGAACTGGTCGACATCCTCGTCCACCGCGTCTACTTCTTCTTCGAGAGTGGCATCATTTTCTATGTGTTCACCATCAATGCAATTTATTTCTTTCTGACGGTCGCTGCATTTTTCTGCATTCGACGCTATCACTCGGTGTTCACAGACGACGAAAAGGACCTTCTCATGAAATCGCCGCTGACGCCGGGTGTTTCACTCATTGTCCCCTCTTACAATGAGGCGAAGACGGTCCGTGAAAGCGTCGGCGGAATGCTCCGCCTCCAGTATCCGAACTACGAGGTGATCGTGGTCAACGATGGCAGCAAGGACGAAACACTTGCCATCCTCATTGAGCAGTTCAAACTCTACCGCTCCGCCCGAACTGTCTCCGGTTCGCTCCACACCAGCCAGATCCGCGCTGTCTACGAATCGCGCGATCCGATCCGCCTCCTCGTCATCGACAAAGAGAACGGCGGCAAGGCCGACGCCATCAACGCCGGAATCAATGCCGCGCAGTCGCCCTATGTCATGGTGGTCGATTCCGACTCCCTCATCGAGAAGGACGCGCTGTTCAACATGATCAAGCCCTGCCTTGAGGAACCGGAACTGACTGTGGCCGTCGGCGGTACCGTCCGCGCGGTCAACGATTGCGATGTCGCCCACGGACGTGTCCGCCGCATTCGAACTTCTGGCTCATGGCTCGCGAATTTCCAGGCTGTCGAGTATCTCCGTGCATTCTTTGGAGGCCGTGTCGGTTTCAGCGTTCTGAACTCCCTGCTGATTATCTCCGGCGCGTTCGGTCTCTTCCGCCGCGACGCGGTGCTTGCAGCCGGAGGCTTTGAGGAGTCCACCATCGGCGAGGACATGGAACTCATCGTTCGCATGCATCACTATTACCGGCGGAACCGGCTGCCCTACCGCATCGTTTACGTCGCGCAACCGGTGTGCTGGACCGAGGTGCCCGATTCGCTGAAGATCCTTCACCGTCAGCGGAAACGCTGGCAGCGCGGCACTGTGGAGAGCCTGTGGCGGCACCGGGAGATGTTACTGCATCCGAAGTTCGGAATGGTCGGGCTGTTCGCCTTCACTTACTTCTTCCTGTTCGAAATGCTGGGCCCCGCGGTCGAGTTACTTGGTTATGTCCTGACCGCGCTCGGGCTGGCGTTCAACATCATCGCGCCCGAGATCGCTATCCTGTTCTTCTCCGTCTCCGTGATGGGAGGAATCCTGCTCTCCACCAGTGCCGTATTGCTCGAGGAGTTCACGAAGTGCCGCTACCCGGATTGGCGCGACACCTGGAAGTTATTCGCCGCCGCCGTGCTCGAAAACTTCGGCTTCCGCCAGTTACTTACATGGTGGCGTGTGCAAGGCCTCATCGACGGGCTGAAGGGAAAGCGCGGAGGATGGGGCGTAATGGAGCGCCGCGGTTTCAAGGTGGTTGCCCGCTGAAGCCTACCCCGGCATCGCGCCAAGCTGCCGCAACAGACCCAGAAAATCCGCCTGGCTCCACCGCTCCACCACCTTCCCGCCGGCGAACCGCAGGATCGTGATTCCCGGCAGCGCGATCGGCTTTCCCGTGGCCGGGATTCCGTTGAACGGCCCCTGATGTGTGCCCCTCAGCACAAAGCGGCACGCCAGCCGGTCTCCCGACTCAAAAGCGTCTTCCAGGTCGACGCGGCAGTCGGGAAATGCAGCCCAAATGCCCTCATAGAAACGGCGAATGTTCTCGCGGCCGGGCTCCAAACCCGCATAGCCGTAGATCACGGCGTCCTCCGCGTACAGGTCGAGATACTCCGCGCGCCTTGCCGGATCGGCGAATTGCGCGAGTGCGCGGTGTAGAATTTCCAGATTGGTTGCCATAGGTGTGAATTGATTCTACGCTGACCGCCCGGTAGACGGATTCGTCGCGCGGCTCAGATTTCCAACCGGTCCTGATACCGCATCTCGCCCAGCCGGAATTTCTCCCGGAAGCGGAAGATCTGCAGATCGCCCTCGCACTCCACTTCCTGATCCTTCGCCTGCAGCGGATTCTCCTTCGAGAAATGGATCAGAAGCGTGACATTGGCGCCGACCCGGGCTTCGGCCTTGACCGGTTTCAACAGCCGTCCTGACTTTGTCCGCAGCGTGACGTTCTGCCGCGCGAGTAACTCCAGGCTGCCCGCGCCTAAGTGCGCCATTTCCACTGGCAAGCCAAAGATCTCCAGGATGTAAGTGTCGCCGGGTGTCGGAATCAGCCCATTCAGCCGCGACGCCGGCAGTTTCTCGTCCCGAAGCTGGTAAAGTGCTTTCGCATGGCCGACCGGCAGCGCGCTGGCCCACCGGATCAGGATGTCGCCCTTGTCCGGCAGATGGGTCTTGATCTTGCCGCCAATGCCCCCTACCGGGCTGCCCGGGGGTGCGGCCTTGGACGGGTCGGCGCCTGGGACGTCTTTGTAAGTGAACGGTTTCTGCTCCGGTTTATGCCAGGTAAATGCGACGGTGCGGGGCTTGGCCCAGGGGGAATCGGTGAGCAGCCGGAGGACGGTCTCATCGCTCCAATCGGGGAACGGAATGCGCTTCCAGTCCGCGGCTGCACCGGGTAGGGCAATGAGGAGAAAGGCGGCGATGCGTTGGAGTTTGCTCATCGGGTTGCTACTCCCATAGGATAGCTGCCGCGGCGTTTCGGTTTCATGGATGTTCCCAACTTGGAGGCCGATGCCGGCACCGCCGTCTGCTGGCGCGTCGCCTCCAAGGTTCGCTATACTGCCAAAAGGCCGTTGATGGGCGCTTAGCTCAGTTGGTTAGAGCACGTGCCTTACAAGCACGGGGTCCGCAGTTCGAGCCTGCGAGCGCCCACCATCCTGTTGATTCCAAAACCATTTAGAGGCTGGCTGACTTCTCCATCTCAACACCGGAGATGTCTTGCCATGAACGAGTTGTTTGAACTGTTCGTTCGCGAGCGGCGATACCTCAAGAATGTTTCACCCGCGACCATCGCTTGCCGAGGGCTATCTTCCAAAATATCCGCTGATCTCCAACACCACATGGGTCCTCCGGAATGCATATACATCAATCGCCCCGTTCGTCCCCGCCGGAACAATCGCCTGATTAGTGACTACCTGTCCCTGGAAGGCGTTTAGAGTCGACGCGTTGGGTCGGGGTTGGCCTGTTGGCCACAGCGTCAAGAATGGCATCGGCGAGCCATTCGGAAGCGCAGTGGCATTGACCACGTAGCCCCTGGCTGTGGACGGCACTCCGGAACACCGGGTGGATGCCGGGATTGGAACTGTCCGAGTCGTTTCGGACTCCATGATCGGCGGGCCGAAGCTTCCGGGGAATGATCCATCCAGCGTGTTGATCAGCCTGCACTGTGTCACTGGATAGTAGAGTAGCCCCTGCCCGTTGTCGGGGGCGAAGTACCCCGTAATGTCCACCACAAGATCCGATCGATCAAAGCTGAAGACATCGATACTGCCATCACTGTTCGCGGGAATGATCACGGAGTTCGCGAGGACTCTTCCCCCCGGGGAGTTCATTTGCGAGATGTTCGGTTGGGCTCCCCCCGCTGGCCATGCGGTGAGGAATTGCAGTGGTCCCGGAGGAACCGTCGTCATGGTGAGGGCGTAGGCCGCAGCGGTTGGAATTTGGCAGTGCGGCGAGGAGGGCAATCGGAACCGGCGAGTCTCCCGATTCCCAAAGGAAGGCGGCCCGAAAGGTCCAGGCGGTTGGCGGTAATCGGAGCGCGTCTCCACAACGCGGCAGGGCGTGATCGGATAGAACGCAAGATTCGAGATCGCAGTGCTGTCGGTGAAGTATCCGACGATGTCGATCAGAATATCGGTGTCGTTCGACGAGTACACCTGGACGGCCCCACCTGTGCCCTGTTTGACGATCGCCGAGTTTGCGACGATCTGGCCATCGGGAGAACGGATGGACCAGAACGCCGGGCGAGTCTCCCCTGCGGGCCATACTGTCACGAAATCCGCCGGTCCGCGCGGGACGAGGGTGATGTTGAACACATACGCCACGGCATTGCTGGGGCGGCGCAAACGTTCGATTGGCCGAGAGTCAACGTGCGTGTCTCTCCAGCGCGCAGGTAGGGCGGTCCAAAGGCGCCGGTACGCCCTTCGAAGTTGTATTCAGGCCGCGTTTCCATTACACGGCAGGGCGCAAGCGGAGTGAACCGTAACCCGGTGGACTGGGGCTGCACTGCTGAACCTGATTGATTGACGGCCACCGTCTGGCCTGCAATCGCCATCACTCCCGACCGGGAAACTGCTCCCGTGTTCGGGGCCACCTGCACTGTAACTGTGCCATTGCCTGCACCCGTAGCGCCTGAACCTATCGTGACCCAAGAACTCTGGCTGACCGCCTCCCATGCACAGTTTGGTGTCGAGATTACAGAAACTGTAGAGGTTCCACCATTCGCGGGTATCGTGAGCGCGGTTGGCTCCACCTGATAACTACAGGCCGCCGACGCTTGAACGACCGTTAGAACAAGTCCATTGATTGTCAGCGTTCCTGTTCGCGGCGACAGTCCGGGGTTCGGCGCAACGATGAACGTGACGTTGGCGTTTCCCGTACCCGACGCGTTCTGTACTGCTATCCACGCCACAGCCGAGGTTGCGGTCCAAGTGCAACCTGCTCCGGTAGTGAGTGCTACTGTACCTCCTCCGCCTGCGCCCGGCGATGTCATTGAGGTGCTACTTAGCGCATACGTGCAATTGAAACTCGCCGTCAGCGTTTGCGGCGCGGTCATGACCAATGCTTGAGGGTTGGCATTTCCACTTAGCGCGCCGGAGAAACCGGCGAATGCGTATCCGGAACTAGCTTGCGCCGTGACCACCAGTGGCGTGCCCGCATTGTAGAAGCCGTCGGCGGAAGCTGGCGAAACCGTCAGCAAACCGCCTGCGGGTGGTGACACAACGGCGCTAAGCTGATGTTGCGTTTCGAATATGGCGGTGAAAGTAGACGGTCCTTGAGTGGTGATGGTGTGCGTCTGCGCGCCTCCGTTGCTCCAACGTGAGAAGACATGCCGTGTAGGCCCAAGGCTTTGGGGCGAGGGAGCGCCAATCGTGTGGACGCTCCCAGCCAGCCAACTTGCGAAATACGGACTCCTTACGGTCTGGCCATCAACATTGAGGAGCAAGTTCGTGGGTTCGGTGTTCACTTCATTCGGGACGCCGTGCACCACTGCGAATTTTGTTACTGTATTGCTGCCGCTATTTGCCACCCAAATATTGGCACCGTCATATAGAATCCCAGTGGGCGCAGTGCCGACTGGAGATGTGGATAAAATCACACCGTCGCTCGCCCTGATCTTTATTACCGAGTTGGAATCAATGTTCGTAACCCATATATTCGAGCCATCAAAGGCGACTGCTTGAGGAAGAGTGGGGCCAAGATCGACCGACAACGCCAAGGTTCCGTCGCCAACATTGACTTTGGCGACTGAGCAGCAGCCATACGGCAGCCACAGGTGCGAGCCTGCGAGGGCGGGTCGGACATGGATGCCGCCTGCCACGCTGAAGGTCCCTACTGGAGTGCCATCGCTTGGTCGAATCCTCGAAAAGCCTCCGGAGTTG
>JAEUQE010000749.1:560-889 GCA_016789785.1 Bryobacterales bacterium | reverse complement strand
CTCACTCCTCCGCTCGCGGCTCCTCACCCGCACCATCGGCTCCCTCTACGATGAGCGCATTCCGCTGCTCTACTTTTCTGAGGTGCAGGTCCCGGACGCCTTCGACGCCATGATCTTCGTCGATACCACCACCCGCGCCCAGCCGGTCCGCTAACCCCGGCCACCTTCGCTGCCCCCCAAATCGGAACATCGCACCGTCTGGTTGAAGATCCTCCAACGCGCAGCCTCTTCGATGAACTTCGCTAACGGCCTCCCCGGCCGCGATCGATCGAGACAGCACACTGCACCAGCGCCCAACCCGAGATCACTATCAGGAGCGGATAAATGAA
>JAEUQE010000749.1:255-550 GCA_016789785.1 Bryobacterales bacterium | reverse complement strand
TGTTGCATTCGCCGCTACAAAGAATGCGCGTCTTCATGCCGTACTCCCACACCCCATACCCGAACCAACTGAAGCTCGCCACCAGCGCCGCCCACGCGCCCTTGCGCATGAAGAGCCAAACGAAAACGCAGCCCACCACGATCGCTTGCCACATCATGGCTTCAATCATAGACCGGCCCCTTGGATCACGACAGCACCGAAGCAAGCTGGAGCCCGAGTTGTGCGGGCGGCGCGTCCCCCATCGAGCCGCCTGCCCGCTGTATTGATTCCCGTGAACGTCCGCCGCCACACCAGG
>JAEUQE010000749.1:0-245 GCA_016789785.1 Bryobacterales bacterium | reverse complement strand
TGTTGTCCGCGTGAGGAAAACCGTGCCCTGCGGCGTGCCCCTTGCCCGGAGAGCCGGACGTCAAAACGTCACGCGCAGCGCCATCTGCCAAGACCGCGGCACGTCCTGCCCCGTGATCGTGCCGAACGCCGTGTTCGTCGGCGTCGTGTTCGGAGCGAACAGGTTCGGATGGTTCATCGCATTCAAACACTCCGCCCGGAACTGCACTCCGATCTGCTCCGTCACCCGGAAGTTCTTGATCGCCG
>JAEUQE010000748.1 GCA_016789785.1 Bryobacterales bacterium | reverse complement strand
AGACCATCGGCTCGCGGCGGTGGACGACATCGGCCCAAATACCGGCCTGGCTGATCGGATAATGTTTGTCGAAAGCTGCCGTACAGTATTCGTCGAGCGTGCGCCGCGACCACGCCGCAAACTCGATCGTCTCCTGATCGTCAGCAACGAAATGGACAAAAGAGATCGCGCTGCCGGTCAAGCGCTCGACCACTTCGAGGCAGTACGGCATGAATTCGGCTTCTGACATCCGCTCGGCGGCGCGCAGCATTTCGTGCAGCGCCGTGGCGCGTGCCGCCTGCAGGGCAAGGAGTTCATCCGCCCGTCGCTGTCTTTCTTCGGCACGCTGGCGCTCGGTAATGTCGGTCAGGATGCAGTGCGAGCGCGCCAACCCCTGCCGATCATGAGTGATCCGGCCGTTGATGAGCACAGTACGCATTTCACCGTCTTTGCGCCGCAGATCGAACAGCGAGCCTTCGCTATGGTCGGCAGCGACGAATTTCGGGAAGTTCTCGGCAAGCACCGGCAGTGAACGATCCTCAAGGAAATCGGTAATCGGACGCCCGAGCACCTCGTCACGGGCATATCCGCCAAGCAGGGTGAGCCAGGCCTCATTGACATCGAGAATTGCCACATCCATGTCCAGCGACTGGTAGGGCAGAGGCGCCTGGCGAAACAGCTCCCGGTAATACTCTTCCGATGCGGCGAGCTGCTCGGCTGCCGCTCGTTCGGCGGTGACATCGCGGCCAATGCCTGAAAAGCCTGCGATGGCGGCGTTGCCATGGGTATCCGCATGGTCGGCGACGATGTTCCACTGCAGCAGGTGCACCGCACCATGGCGCGCAGTCTGCCGGACCTCGAACTGCAAGGCCGGGCCATCGGTTTCCCTCCATGTGAAAAAAGCCTGTCGGG
>JAEUQE010000747.1 GCA_016789785.1 Bryobacterales bacterium | reverse complement strand
AGAACCTGATGACGCCCGACATGAACGCCGCCAGCGTGCACCACACCGACCGCGAGTGGCGCTTCCACGACGTCGACCTCACGCCGTTCGTGCAGAACGACAGCGTGACCCTGAAGTGGGAGATCGACAGCGACCAGGGCCTGCACATGGGCGGCTGGACGCTCGACGCGCTGTGCGTCGTCGGCGTGGTCGACGCCCCGCCCCCGACCGGCTGCGGCGACGGCACGGTGCAGCCGCCCGAGACCTGCGACGACGGCAACAAGGTCGACGGCGACGGCTGCTCGGCCGCGTGCCAGGACGAGGCCGCGGCGACCACCGGCGGTGACGACACCGGCGGCGCCACCAACGACGACGCCGGCACCGACGAGGGCTCCGGCGGCGGCCCCGGCGACACCGGCGGCGACACCTGCTCCGACGGCGTCGGCCCCGGCTGCGGCCCCACCGACTCCGGCGACGTCCCGACCGGCGGCGCCGACAGCAGCTCCGGCGACGACACCGGCTCCGGCAGCGACACCGCCGGCGGCGTCGACGACGAGGGCTGCGGCTGCGCGCAACAATCCCGCGGCGCCCCGGGCCTCGCGCTCGCCGGCCTCGCCCTGCTCGCCCTGCGCCGCCGCCGGCGCTGAGCGCGACGCGCCCACACCGCCAGGGCGCCCCGTCCGCGGGGCGCCTCTCGCAGTTTAATGCGCCGATAATTGCGTAGCATCGCCGCGTGACGCTCGACGACCTGGTCCGACTGCGCCGCGCCCGCGACACGATCAACCGCCGCTACGCCGACCCGCTCGACGTCCCGGCGCTCGCGCGGTCCGCCGGCATGTCGACCGGCCACTTCGCGCGCTGCTTCCAGGCCGCGTTCGGCGAGTCGCCCTACAGCTACCTCATGACCCGCCG
>JAEUQE010000746.1 GCA_016789785.1 Bryobacterales bacterium | reverse complement strand
TGCAAGCTCCAGATGTTGCCGGTGAGATAGGAACCCATGGTGAGATTCGTGAGCGCATGGGTGTGCACGGGATTCAGGCCTTGCAGATAATCCGCAAGTCGCGTATCCGCGGTTGTGGAATCCGCCTCAATCTGCCGCACGATGTTCCGCACACCCTCCAAGTCCGCGGCCAGCGCTTGCTCCGGGAAGTTCGGCACACGGCCTTCCAGATAGCCTACAAAGCCCGTCAGCGGTACCCGTTCCAGATCCTTGCGATCCATGGACCACATGTAGATCTCGGTCAGCCGGTCAGTGAACAGATCCGGAGTGTAGTGATACCAACTCGGCGGGCCATTCTCCTTGTGCCCTTTCGGATCGCCATACATCTGCGGCAGGAGCGTGCGTCCGTTCTCCACTCTCTTCTGCGCGTAGATGTTGTCTAGTTGCCGCCGCAGCGTCGCGACGAAGCTCTGATCGCCCGTCACCATCAGCGCATTCGCGAAGCCGGGCCACGACCCGGCGGTGACCGTGTTGCGGTGGGCGATCTCATCGATCTCGCCGTCGTGGATGGTGAAGTTCCAGCCATAGGTGCCCTTCCACCATTGCCCGTTGTACTCGCCGCCGGGCTTGCCATCGCGGCCCACGTTGGTCGGGATGTTGCCGCCGCACTGCTCCGTGCGTTGCTTCCAGGCGGTGACGTAGTCTACAAGCCAATCCCGATACTTCGCCTGATTCGTGGTGAGGTAGGCGTTGAGCGCAAGGTGCGTGGCGGCGAGGTTCAGCGGATGATCGCCTACGCTGTCCAGATAGTCCTTGCAATGGGCCAGCATCTTCGGATAGTACGCATTGAGATCGAGCAGTTTGTTGCGTCCTGCCTTGTTGTGCAGCAGATGGAAACTGCCCGGAACAGGATCGCCCACCCA
>JAEUQE010000745.1 GCA_016789785.1 Bryobacterales bacterium | reverse complement strand
TGCAAGCTCCAGATGTTGCCGGTGAGATAGGAACCCATGGTGAGATTCGTGAGCGCATGGGTGTGCACGGGATTCAGCCCTTGCAGATAATCCGCAAGCCGCGTATCCGCGGTTGTGGAATCCGCCTCAATCTGCCGCACAATGTTCCGCACACCTTCCAAATCCGCGGCCAGCGCTTGTTCCGGGAAGTTCGGCACACGGCCTTCCAGATAGCCTAAAAAGCCCGTCAGCGGTACCCGTTCCAGATCCTTGCGATCCATGGACCACATGTAGATCTCGGTCAACCGGTCAATGAACAGATTCGGAGTGTAGTGATACCAACTCGGCGGGCCGTTCTCCTTGTGCCCTTTCGGATCACCATACATCTGCGGTAGCAGCGTCCGCCCATTCTCCACTTTCTTCTGCGCATAGATGTTGTCCAGTTGCCGGCGCAGCGTCGCGACGAAGCTTTGATCGCCCGTCACCATCAGCGCATTCGCAAAGCCAGGCCACGACCCGGCGGTGACCGTATTGCGGTGGGCGATCTCATCGATCTCGCCGTCGTAGATGGTGAAGTTCCAGCCATAGGTACCCTTCCACCATTGCCCGTTGTACTCACCGCCGGGCTTGCCATCGCGGCCCACGTTGGTCGGGATGTTGCCGCCACACTGCTCCGTGCGTTGCTTCCAGGCGGTGACGTAGTCCACAAGCCAATCGCGATACTTCGCCTGATTCGTGGTGAGGTAGGCGTTGAGCGCAAGGTGCGTGGCCGCGAGGTTCAGCGGATGATCGCCCACGCTGTCCAGATAGTCCTTGCAATGCGCCAGCATCTTCGGATAGTACGCGTTGAGATCGAGCAGTTTGTTGCGTCCTGCCTTGTTGTGCAGCAGATGGAAACTGCCCGGAACAGGATCGCCCACCCA
>JAEUQE010000744.1 GCA_016789785.1 Bryobacterales bacterium | reverse complement strand
GTGTGCGAGATCCTCCATTCCAAGGGCGCGCTGGTCTACATGGATGGCGCGAACATGAATGCGCTGGTCGGTATCACGAGGCCCGGTGATTTCGGCATCGACGTGATGCACCTGAACCTGCACAAGACGTTCTCCACGCCGCATGGTGGCGGAGGTCCGGGCGCGGGCGCGGTTGCCGTGAAGAAGCATCTGGAGCCGTTCCTGCCGTCGCCGCGCCTCAAGCGCAGTGGCGGTCAGTGGGCATGGGATCACGATCGTCCGCAGTCGATCGGCAAGGTGCGCGCCTTCTACGGAAACTTCGGAGTGCTGGTGCGCGCGCTGGCATACATCATGGCCCATGGCGGGCCGGGTCTGCGCAAGGCGACGCTGGATGCACTGTTGAATGCCAACTACATTCGCAAAGGGCTGGAGGATTTCTATGATCTTCCCTACAAGAGCCCGTCCATGCACGAGTGCGTCTTCAGCGATTCGCGGCAGGCGAAGCTGGGCGTGAAGACCATGGATATCGCCAAGCGCCTCATCGATTACGGCTTCCATCCGTATACCGTGGCGTTTCCTCTGATTGTGCATGGCGCGCTGATGATTGAGCCGACCGAAACGGAGAGCAAGCCGGAGCTGGATTCGTTCATCAGCGCCATGAGAGCGATCGCGAAGGAGATCGAATCCGACCCGAAGTTTGTTTTGAAGGCGCCTCATGAGACGCGGACGCCGCGCGTGGATGAAGTGACGGCCGCTCGCAAACCGGTGGTTCGCTGGAAGCCCGTGGCTACGGCGAGCAAAGCCGCGGATTAGGATCACGCGTTGCGGGACACGCTGGCAGTTGTTCTGTTCGTCCTCCTGCTGCGTGTCCCCTTCCTCAACGTCGCCATCCAGGGCGACGACGTCAACTATCTGGGCGCGGCA
>JAEUQE010000743.1 GCA_016789785.1 Bryobacterales bacterium | reverse complement strand
CCCCGCCATCCACCTTGGTCATGTACTCGCCAGTGAATCGTGTGCGGTGCTCATAATCGAGGAAATCCTTCAACAGGCGCCGCGCGGACTCCTCCGACCAGGCGCTCTCCTGCAACTCCACCCGAGCCCCGGCCAGCCGCGGGCCCAGCATCCCGGTCTTACGGAAGTAAGGCAGTCCGACATGGGCGTCGGTCACCGCCCGCAGCCCACCCGTGGCGAATCCCAGAAAATTTCCCGCGCGTTTGAATAAGCCCTGTTGCGGTAGATTCCGCCGCCAGCGCTCCCAGCGCCGCGAGAGCACCGCGGGAATGCCGGCTGCCAGCCGCTGGGCATGATAGAAGATCCGGTGCTCGGGATAGCCGAGAAAGACGTCGTCGCCTCCATCGCCCGTCAGCAGCACCGTCACTCCCTGATTGCGGATGACCTTGGAAAGCTGGAGCATTCCCAGCGCGGAGGCGCAAGCGAACGGCTCTCCATAAGCCTGCGTCAACTCCTGCAGATCCGGGGGCGCCTCCCGTGACATCGGAACCACTTCATGCCGGATCCCCAACTGCCCGGCCGTCCGCATCGCTTCGGCGCTCTCATCCATTGCATCGCCCGGCGTTCCCACCGTGAAGGCCGTGATGGGTGCGCCATGCCGTGCCATGGCCCAGCAGATCAGGCTCGAGTCCACGCCGCCGCTTAACAGCGCTCCGATACGGACATCCGCCGTCAAACGCAGGGCAACCGCTTCCAGTAACAGCTTCTCGGTCTCCGCCACGGCGTCTTCAAACGCCACCGCCCCCCCGGCCACCTCCGGCACTTGCCAGTAAGTGCGCTCGCTCAGCTTACCGTCACGCCATTCGAGAATCCGGCCCGCGCCCACCTTTCGCACATTGCGGAATACCGACCGCTCATCGGTCA
>JAEUQE010000742.1 GCA_016789785.1 Bryobacterales bacterium | reverse complement strand
CGATGAAGACTTCGAGTCCGTGCTCAATGTGAACCTCAAAGGAGCCTTCCTCTGCACCCAGGCCGCCCTGAAGCTCATGAGCCGACAACGCGAAGGGCACATCATCAACATCGGCTCCTACTCCGCCCTCAGCGGTCCTGCCGGTCAGGCCAACTACGCCGCCGCCAAGGCCGGCCTGATCGCCCTCACCCAGTCCACCGCGCAGGAATATGGCAGCCGAAACATCCGCGCCAACTGCGTCCTCCCCGGTTTCCTCGAAACCAAGATGTCGCGTCACCTTCTCGAAGATCCCGAATGGAAGCAGCGCCTGCTGTCCCAGCACACCCTCGGCCGTCTCAACTCCCCGCAGGACGCCGCCCGGTTCATCCTCATGCTCCACATCATGCCCGCGGTCAGCGGCCAGGTCTTCCAGCTCGACAGCCGCATTCACCGCTGGACGTGAATCAGAGGATCAGCATGCAGTCGCCATAGCTGTAGAATCGGTATTTTTCGCGAATGGCTTCCTCGTAGGCTTTGAAGATGAGTTCGCGACCCGCGAAAGCGCTGACGAGCATCATCAGCGTGGATTTCGGCAGATGGAAATTCGTCAGCAGACCACCTGCGACGCGGAATTCGAAACCAGGATAGATGAAAATGCCGGTCGAGCCATGCGCGGCGACGATCTGTCCGTCGTGGGCTGCCGCGACGGATTCCAAGGTGCGCAGCGATGTGGTACCGACGCAGATGACCCGCTTAGCGGCCTGCACGCGTGCCGCGGTCTCAGCACTCACTTCGTATTCCTCGTGATGCATGACATGGTCGGTGACCTTTTCGGCCTTCACCGGCTGAAAGGTGCCGACGCCGACATGCAGCGTGACGAAGGCGTGGGGCAGGGGATCGAGGATTTCGGGTGTGAAATGAAGCCC
>JAEUQE010000741.1 GCA_016789785.1 Bryobacterales bacterium | reverse complement strand
GGTCGAAAGCCGAAACCATTGCGCCGTATCGCTACTCCATCCTGGCTTTCGCGGTAGCGATGGTCATCGCCGGGTTCTGGCAGGATCGCAAGGGGCCGCGCCTGGTGGCGAGTTTCGGCGGATTCCTGCTGGGCACGGGCTGTCTGCTGGCTTCGTTCCTCAGTGACACGGTGATGGGGCTCACCATCGGCTATGGCCTTGTGGCGGGCTTCGGGGTCGGATTCGCGTACGTGACGCCGATTGCGATGTGCATCAAGTGGTTTCCCGACAAGCGCGGGATGATTGTTGGACTTGCCGTGATGGGTTTCGGAGTGGGTCCGTTGTTGTTTGGGCCGCTGCTGGAGTTTCTACTCGGCAAAGATCCGTCGCAACTGGCGGTGACCATTCCCAAAACATTTTTGATACTCGAAGGATAATACTACGAGGGCGGGAGAGGGGCTGCACATTTTAAACGTGTGCCTCCCGCGGGGTGGAAACCTGCCGGATGGAATCCGCCGGCAGGCCGCGGCAGCCATGCCGATCTGCCGCCGAAAGGAATGCTGGGGACGTGGCAGTTCTACGCGCTGTGGATGGTGTATTTCCTGGGAACCAGCGTGGGGCTCACGGCGATCGGCGAGGCGAGTCCGCAACTGACAGAGATGGCAAAGACCAGCGCGTTGATGTCGCCTGGCGCCGCACTGGGCATCATGAGTATCTTTAACGGACTGGGCAGGTTGGGGTGGGGCAGCGTTTCGGATCGTTTCGGACGCAAGGCCGCAACGCTGGGGATGTGCGCCATGTCCATATTCGCGTGCGCCGGTGTGCTGCGCGATGCCACTACGTTTCTGCCCTTGCTGGTGGGCTTGTGCCTGGTTGGATTCTCTTACGGCGGCTACCTTGCGGTGATGCCGTCATTCACCGCCGATTT
>JAEUQE010000740.1 GCA_016789785.1 Bryobacterales bacterium | reverse complement strand
GATCTGGCTGGTCGGTGTGACGAGCGGCGGATAACCCATGTCTTTGCGGACACGGGGAATTTCGTCCATCACTTCCTTCATTCGATCCAGCGCGTTTTGTTCTGCCAACTGGGCGGCGAGATTGGATAGCATGCCGCCGGGGATTTGGGATGTCAGAATCTCGGCATCCACGCCGGTGAAGTCGCTTTCAAACTGCCGGTACTTCCGGCGCACGTTCCGGAAATGCTCCGCAATGGGTTGCAGATCCTCCAGGTCCAGTCCGCTGTCATAAGGGGTGCCCCGCAACGCAGCTACCATGGACTCGGTGGGGGGATGCGAGGCGCCTCCGGCAAGCGGAGAAATGGAAGTGTCCAGGAGATCGAGTCCCGCCATGACCGCCATCAGCGCCGACATGGTTCCCATGCCCGACGTGTAGTGGGAGTGCAGGTGGATGGGCACGCGAACCGCTGCTTTGAGGCTCTTGACCAGACGGTAGGCATCGACGGGCGCCAGCAGGCCGGCCATGTCTTTGATGCAGATGGTATCGGCGCCCAGGTCTTCCAACCGCTTGCCCATCGTGACGAACCCATCCAGCCGGTGGACCGGGCTGGTGGTGTAGGAGATGGCCGCTTCCACATGCTTTTCGCAGGCTTTGACTTCACGGATGGCCCGCTCCAGATTGCGGACGTCGTTGAGGGCGTCGAAGATGCGGAAGACATCGATGCCGTTAAACGCCGAGCGCTCGATAAACTTCTCCAGCACGTCGTCGGCGTAGTGGCGATACCCGACCAGGTTCTGGCCGCGCAACAACATTTGCAGCTTCGTCTTCGGCATCGCCGCGCGGAGGGCGCGCAGGCGCTCCCACGGATCTTCTTTGAGGAACCGGAGGCAGGTATCGAAGGTGGCGCCGCCCCAGACTTCCAACGAC
>JAEUQE010000073.1:22559-35304 GCA_016789785.1 Bryobacterales bacterium | reverse complement strand
CATTCGTGCGATTCCCGCAAGCGCAGCCGATTCCCCCATGCGATCGCCAATATCGCGGCTTCGCTGCAAGCCTTCGCTGTAGTGTTCTTCGGCTTTCGCCCAGTCGCGCAACGATGCATAAGCGGATGCGGTGTTGTTGCTGGCATAAGCGATGGCTCGCTTCTCCTCGGTTTCTCGCGCAATTTCGAGCACCTGACGGAACGTCGCAATGGCGCCCCGATGGTTGCCTGAAGCCGATTGCGACATCCCGATATTGTTGAGCGTGTACGATTCGCCCATGCGGTTCTTCAACCTGCGCCAGAGCGGCAGCGCCTGCTGATAACGGCGCATCGCGGTTCCATGGTCGCCGGCGGTTGCGAACGCAAGCCCCATCGCATTCAGGGCGTGCGCTTCCCCGTAAGTGTCTTTCAGCGAGCGGCGTAACTGGAGAACTTCTTCGTAGGTGCGAACGGCGTTCTGCGTGTCGCCCCACATCCAGTAGATGACCGCGGAGGCGTAAAGGCTGGTGGCCATTCCTGGCTGATCGCCCACTTTGCGGCGGATGCCCAACGCTTCGGTGTAGAGCGCCAGTGCTTTCGCATTCTCACCAAGCGCCGATCTCGCTGCGCCGAGCGTCTGAATGCTGTTGGAAAGATCGAGCGGCGTTCCGGCCGCGCTGCGAATTCCGATAGCCTCTTCCAGTACGGCGGCCGCGCGCGGGTGCTCCTCGAGATCAAAAAGAATGCGGCCTACTGCGTGAAGCGCGTTCCCAAGCCCCGTGCGATCTCCCGACTCCCGGTAAGCAGCAACAGCGGATTCGTAAGCCTGCAACGCTTCCCGCCGTGCGGCAGGCGTCCCTTTCTTGCGGAGTTCCTCGCCGCGTTTGATCTCCGCATCGCCACGCGATTCCGTTGCACGCAGAACGGGCATGCAAAGAGACACCGCGATCCCCAGTACGGCAAGCGGGCGCATATGCGCTCATTATAGTCACGCCACGACGGCGTGTTGCAGGTCCCGGCGTTACAGGTGCGCACCTCACTTCTGAAGCGCTTGCTGCAATGCGTTCGCTACGATCTCCGGGTTCCCTTGTCTCACCACGAAGTTGTAGTTTGTGCCGCGGCTGAGCTTCACATGAAATGCCCCGTAGTCACGAATCCCGAGGCGGTTCTTCTTGATCTCCACAACCTCGTTTGCCTCGACGTCGAAGCTCTCATACGCCGCTTCGCGGGACTGAAATCGAAGCCTGCCGCCGGACACGCCAAGAACACCATTGCAGAAGTTCCAGGCACGCTGATTGGCTCCCAGATTGACGGGTCCGTCGTGATCATGAATCACCGCGAAGGAGATGCCCTCCGGAACGGGGGGCGGCGGGCTGCGATTCACCTGCACCGTTAGCTCCGCGTGGCTGATCTGCTGGTTGTTCGATGCGCGAAGCATGTATCGTGTGGCGCCTCGCGGAGTCACGGTGATCTGCCCTGAACTCTCGACACGCCCCGGCTCTGGTGAGATTTCCACAAGCGTGGCCCCTTGCGTGGACCACGACAGGATCACTGGCTGGCCGGCTGTGACTGCCGGCGGGTTTGCCTGGAACGACAGGATGCGAGGCGCAACGGGACCGGGCACCGGCACGGTGTGCGGGATCACCGATAGTGTCGCCGTACCCGTAGTGGTTGTGCCCGATGCGCCGCGCGCCGTGAGTTTCGCGAGAATGTTGCGCTCCGGCCGGACTGGGTATGTTCCCTGCGGCTTCACGCGGCCAAGGCCGGCGATCTCGACCTGCGCCGCGCCACGCACATCCCACTTCAATGTGGACGAGCCACCCGCTTGGACGCTGGGTGGATCAAAGACAAACAGTGCGATCTCCACTTGTTCGCGCACTGGTGGGGGTGAGCGTTGTCCCTCCACATCAACACTGATCGCCCGTTCCCGCACACCGCCGTCTTCACCGCGCGCCGCAAGATGAAAACTCGCGGGCGCGGTGAGCCGCTTCTCCACGGAACCCGATGAGGGAACCGGTTGCCCATCCAGCAGCACTTCCTGTGCGTCGGCGACAGTCCACGAGATCAGGACGGACTGGCCTGGCTTCACGCTTTGCTCACTCGCAACGAAGCGTTCAATAGACGCGCTGCGCAGTGCGGCCACCGCGATCTCGATGCTTTGCTTCACGGGCGTGCCCCAGCGTGGTGTCGCGACCAGTGTGTAGCGCGTATTGCGTGTGGGCCGCACTGTCGAACGGCCATGATGCGCCTGATTCCCAGCGACTCCTTCAATCACGACGGACTCCGCGTTGTCCACGCTCCACCGAAGCTGCACTTCCTCGCCAGCGCGAATGCTGCGAGGTTCCGCGGTGAAGTCGCGAATCTCCACTTTCTTCGAAAAGGCGATCATCGCCACAACGCCAGCGAGAATCACGGCGAGAGCTGCGATCGCGCCAACCAGCCACTTCGGCAAGCCTCTCTTTCGCGGCGTGGGCGCGGGAAGAATGCGGCTTGGGGTTGGCGGCGGCTCGTCTCGTGGAACCGGCACATCCCGCCGCACTGGTGCCGTTTTCGGCAACGGCGATGGCGCGACCCAAGTCTCCGATCCGAGCAGTACCGCTTGAAACTCGCCGAGTTCCTGGAAGCGGCGTTCGGGATCGAGATCCAGAGCGGCCAGCAGCGCCTGTTCCTGAGAGAACGGGATATTGAATCCCATGGCGCTGGGAGGTGTCAGTTCATCGCGCACCTGCCGGTCCGGCGCCGCTGGCGGCACTTCTCCCGTAAGTGCACGATACATGGTCCCGGCCACCGCATAGATGTCTGTCCACAGGCCTTGATTCCCACGGGTCTGATACTGCTCCGGCGGCGCAAATCCGGGCTTCAAGATGATGGAGAGGTTGCGGCTTGCACGGCCCAGGGCATTGCGCGCGGCGCCGAAGTCGATCACCTTCACCATGCCCGTGCGCAACAGGCAGATGTTGTCCGGCGAGATGTCGCGATGCAGAATCCCGACCTTGTGCACTTCGCGCAAGGCGTCCATCACAGGCACCATCACGCGCATCACGGTTTCCCAATCGACACGCCCGCCCTGGCGTTCGAGAAACGTCTCGAACGTAATGCCGTCGAGAAACTCCATCACCATGTAGCCGGTGCCATTGGCCGCAAAGTAGTTCTTCACCCAGACGATGTTCGGATGATTGTCGAAGCTCGCCACCAGCCGCGCTTCTTCGAGATAGCGCTCCAGGCCGAAGGTGTACTCCTGTGTGAGGGTGGGCGAGTGCGCGAACACTTGAGTGTCGCCCGGCCCTCGAATCGCCACGCCGCCAGGAAAATACTCCTTGATCGCGACCTTGCGATTCAGATTTACATCCAGGCCCACATAGGTGATACCGAAGCCGCCGTGCCCCAGTACGCGCCCCACCAGATACTGCTCCTTGAGGATCGTGCCGGGCGTAAGATAGAGGGCCGATTGTGGGCGCTGTCCCGCGGCATAGCCGCACTTTGGACAAACGGCATGGCCGCCTGTCGATTCCATACATCCGAAGCAAACGGTCCCTTGCATACGGCTGCTTCACTCCACAAAAACGGCAATTGCCGAACAGTTGTCGCGATCGGACATGGCGCGTGTGCGCAAGCGCAGCTTCACTCCATCGATCCATGAGGCGGCGCTTGCGGCGCGAGCCAGTTCCACTTCCATTTCCGTTTCGAACACGTACTCCCAGAAGCCATCACTCACGAGCAGGAACGCGTCACCCGCTTCGAGAGCGCCGTGCGAATCGACGCTTGGTTTCAACTCCTGCCGCGAGCCGAGTGTTCGCAGAAGCCGGTTGCGATCCTCGTGAAACCGGATCTCGCGCTCGCGCAGTTGGCCTGCGCTCACCAGGGTTTGAGGCACGCTGTGATCGAGCGTACGTTTCGCGATCCTGCCCCCGTGGAAGAAGTAGAGCCGCGAGTCGCCGGCATGGCCCCAGCAAGCGCTATGCGTGGATGCCAGCAACACGACCGCTGTGGTGTACATTTGACGCGGCGACGCATTGCCGTTCTGTTTGCCAAGCACCGCCTCGTGCCCGCTGACAAGGCACGCAAGCAGATTCTCCGTGGACACTTCGGGCCTGGTTTGAAAGTGCGCCAGCACTGCTTCCACGGCGGTCTGCGCGGCAATGTCACCGGAACCGTGTCCCCCGAGACCATCGGCGAGAACCCATACGGAGTTACCACCGTGCTCCTGATGACCGCAGCAATCTTCGTTGTAGCCGCGGCCCCCGGCCTCGCACAGAATGGCAGTGTCGAAGTGCATCTACTGCTCCAGGCGGACCTCGAACATGTTGTCGGGCGTGCCGAGATAGAAACGGTCGCCGGGCTTCAGCTCCACCGCGCTGCCCGCGGGAATGCGTTGGCCTGATGCGAGAAACGTTCCATTGCTCGACCATGTATCCTGCACGAAGAATCGCTTTTGCGCAGGATCGTAGCGCACCTCGCAGTGCCGCTTCGAAACTTGGGCACTGTCGTTGGGAAACACGAGATTGACGAGTTGTGGATCGCGCCCAAGGGTACAGGTGGATTCCAACGCAATCGATGAGCCCGCGCAGGCGCCGGCGAGTCCACGGAGCGACGCCTTGCCTTTTCCGCTGACAGGCGCTGGTTGTGGTGTGGGGCCGGAGCGAAGTCGCTGAGTGACCTTCTGTGTCACAGTAGTTCTCACACGCCGGTTCATTGCAAGCAGCAGCGCCGCCGCGGCCGCCCCAAACGAAACCACCTGCCCACCCATCATCCAACCGGGCATCGTCTGCGTTTGTGTGAGCACTGGCGCGGCACATACCTCATCACTCGATTCCGGTGTGATCTGGAAGCGCGACAACTCGGGCAACAACTCCGCCGCTTCGACGCTCCAATTGATGTCGTCGCCCATCGGCACACGTTCGGTGCGTCCATCCGGAGTGATCACCTGGGTCAATGATTTCGCGCGGTTCACACCGATCACCCGCCCGCAGTCATCAAAGAGAGGTCCACCGGAGTTGCCCGGGTTGGTCGCGGCTGTGTGTTGGATCACGCGCGTGGCAGTTCCTTCGGGCATGAAGCTGCCCGCGATGAAGCGGCTGACTTTGCCCTCCGTGATGGTCGGAATGAAGATGCCTTCCTCACCGCCCGCGCGATCCGCCGCGCCTGGAAATCCGATCGCCCAAACCGTGAGCGTCTCCTTCAGGGACTTGCGCGTGGCGAAGCGCACCGGCTGCCGTTCCATCGGCTTCTCTGTCTCGAGAATGGCGAGGTCCTTTTCGGCGGAACGCCACTTCGCTTGCGCGGGGTATTGATGTTCCTTGTCTGTGGAAACGATGAGCGCCACGCGAAAGCGCGCCAGTTCGCGAGGCAGCGGCATGCAACACACGTGCCAGTTGGTGGCGACCTGTTTCTCGCCGACAATGAATCCGCTTCCGCTGCCCACAATCGCGCCCTGATTCCGCGATGGATCGAACACGGCCACGTGAACCCGCACGGTGCTCTGTTTCATATTCTCGATGGGCGCTTCGGCGGCGAGTGCGGCAAGCATCCCCAGGAATGCGCAGATCAGCTTCATCACTTGTCCTCCTGAGCTTTTTCCGACGGTGGCAGTGCGGCGGGATCGTAGCCCTGGCCGGGCTTCTCCTTCGCCAAGGGCGCTGGGGGAGGCTGACAGCAGTATGTTCGCCAGAAGTAGCCCGCAGCCATCGCGGCCAGGGCAGCGGCGAATACGGCAACGCGTATTCCGGCGCGGCGACGTATCGCCCTGCGAGGGGGCGTCTTGGGTAGCGCGGACGCGGCAACTCCGAGCGCTGTCTCCTCCAAGGCCAGCGCAACGGCGGTCACGTTGTCCTGCGCCGGCGATCGCTTCTCCAACGTGCGGCGGACCAGTGCTTCGCAACGCTCCTGGAGCGTCCCCACCATGGCCGAACTCATCTCATCCGGGGCCAGTGTCCTGAACAGACCATCGCTTGCAAGCAGTAGGCAATCGCTGGCATGCAGGGGAAATGCGCGCACGTTGCGGTCAACCTCGTTCATCTCACCGCCGAGAAAGCTGGTGAGCGCTTCCCTCTGCGGGTCCGATAGCGCCTGCTCCGCCGTGATCTCACCCGCCTCTGCGCGCGCATCGAGTTCGCGGGCATAGATGTGTGGCGTGTTCAACTGCGTCCATTCGCCTTCCCGGTAGAGGAACAGCCCACTGTCTCCAACGGAAATCCAGTAGAGATGCTGGTGGTGCAAAGCCGCGGCCACGAACGTTGTACCAATCTCCTCTCCCGCCGCGAGACTTGTTTGCGCCGACCGCACATAGGCGGCGGCTTCGTGAAGACATCGCCAGAGCGCATCAGGAATTGGCTCGTCCACCGCCTTGCGCTCATAGGCCTGAAGGAACGCGCGCACGGCCGAGCGGCTCGCGAGATCCCCGTGCTGCATGCCACCCATCCCGTCGGCCACGACGGCGAGGAATCCTCCGTGTGCGCAGAGAGCCTCATTCGCCGGATCGGAGAAGCCGAACGAATCCTGCTGCTGCTCGCGCAGGCCAATGTGTTGGGCATTGCCGAAGGCGTAAGGCACGGCGTCAAATCACTCCCATCGGAATTCGCCCGAGACAAACGGCACCAGCACGAGTTTGGTTTTGCCGATCTCGATGACGTCACGATCCTTCAGCAGCGCCGGAAGGTGCAGAATGTCGCCATTCAGATACACGAGTCCGCTCGACTCTCCCGGCAAGAGCCAGAACGTCTGCTTCTTCGGTTCGAACGTAACCACCGCATGCTTCTCGCGCGAGATTGCGTCGTCACCGGAAACGCAAACATCCATCGACGTGGCGCGGCCAATGAAGTTCTTCTCCGAATGCAGCCGGTAGTCCTTGCCACGGTCCGGGCCTTGCGTGCAGACCAACCAACCCACCACAGGATCGATACCCAACTGTTCCCGCACCAGACGTACGGTCTTACCAGCGGCCTGCGGCGCGGGAGCCGGCACAGCGGCAGGCGGCGGGACTGGTGGCGCAACTGGTGGCGCCACCGGAACCGTCTTCAGCGGATCGGAAGGGCCGGGACGCACGGGAACTGTCTCGGGAATGCGAGCGCCGATGTCGATACGCTGCCCGCACCATGGACATGAAGTGTGTTTCGCAGGATCGTAGAAGTGCCCTTCGTTGCAGCGGATCATTGCTTCTTGGTCTCCTTGGGTGGCGTCTGTTTCTCGATCAGTTGTTTGTACGACTGTTCGAACTCCGGCGCGGGCTTGAAAGTCACCGTGTAGTCGGGATTTGCACGAATCGCGCCGGCGAGAACCATCGTCTTCTCCTTTGGAATCGTGGCTTCCGGAAGCGGGTAGGCCTTGCCATCGTGGAAATAGGACCCCGTGACTCGCGCGGGCTTCTTGTCCTTGTTGGCTTGAAGAAACTTGTAGTAGACCTCGAAGTCCACGCCGCGGGGCACGTCGCGCATGATCCACGTCTCGCTGCATGTGGACCGTTCGCAGCCGTCGTAATACTCGTCGCTGTATTCGTGGCGTTGCTTGACCGCGGGATCCGGCTTGGACTGTGAGGATTTCTCCGCCTTGAAGTAGACGTAGAGGTCCACGTCGTGAGCCGCGACAAGGCTGTTCATCTTGACGAGCACCGGGTTGCGCGTGGAGAGCTTGCGAACCTGCTCCTGCTTCTGCGCCAACTCCTTGGCCGCCTTCTGCAGCCTGGCCTGCTGTTCCTGCATCAGGCGTTCCACTTCTTCAATCTTCTGCAACAACTGGCGAGGATCTCCCGGCTCCAGTTGCGCCTTCAACTCCTCGAGGCGCTTCTGCAATTCCTGGGCGGCGCGTTCGGCCTCTTCCGCGCGGGCGCTCTTGGCTCGCATCACTTCCAACTCGCGCAGTGCCTTGTTCAACTGTCCCTGCAGCATGCGAATCCTGCCTTCCAACTTCTGCAGCAATGCCTGCACCTTGTCCTTATCAGTGGAGTTTGCGAGCCTGCGCTTCAACTCCTCGATCTCTTTCTGCAATTGCTCGGCCTGCTCGACGGCCTCCTTCGCGGTCAACCCCTTCGGCGAGTAGTAAGGGAACAGCGCGAGCATCAGGAAGCAGAACGCTCCCAGCGCGCCGCACAGAATGTCGAGCAGCGACATGTTGAAGATGTTGACCTCGCGATTGCCCGCCTTCAACGACATGGGTTCGCCTCCGCTACTGGCCTACGTACAGGCGGTTGATGAGATTGCGAAGCACGTAGTCTCCGGAATGGTTGACGGCGGTCTCCTCCTTCTCCTGAACCAACTGGAGAAAGAACACGAGCACCGCGCTTTGCATCAACGCCACCATCGTGCAGTCGAAGCCGACCGCGAGCGTCTTGGCCACTTCCTTCGTATCGAGTTGCTTGGTTGGATCGCCGGCCTCCGCAAGCGACGCACCCAGGCCGTATACCGTGCCGATGAACCCGAGCGTCGGCACCAACCATGCGATAAAGCGCACCACACCGTAACGCATGTCGACGCGGTGCGCAATCAACTCGAGGGAATTGCTCACCACCGCGGCCGTCTGGTCAATGGAGCGGCTCGCTTGAAACTGAAGAATCGCGAGATTGATGAGCGAGGGAAGAAAGCCATTCTCGCGGTCGAAGGCCGCGGCCACACGGCGCCGAACCGGACCGAGATCCCGCACCTGGAGAACCGTCTGATCATCTTCCGGGAGAAATCCGCTGTTGAGAAACGCATGCTCGCGCACACCGATCCGCCAGCGCACGAAGATCTCGCCGAGGCCGATGAAGAACACGACGTGCATCATGTTCTGGATGGTGAAGGGATAGGGAAAGTGTACCGATCCGTAATCGAGAATCAGCACCGCGGCGCGCCCGCGCAGCGTCAGGGTCAGCAAGGTGATGCATGCGATGGACAGCGCCACCGCCACGAGCATCACCATCGAGCGGCTGGGCAGCGACCAGAAGCCGTTGGACGAAGCGGGCGGCGTCGGAATCGGCGCGGAGACGGAGGCTTCGGAATTCATACGTTCACTCCACAGAAAGGACATTCGCTCCCCATCGCCACCACTGCGCCACAGCCGCAGCGCACCAGCTTCGTGCTCTTGGGAAGTGTGCGCGCCTGCGGTTGCGGCGCGGGAGGCGCGAGACTGCGTTGCGCGACGTCGATCAGATCGGAAGCAGCGATGCGCACGCTGCCGAATTGAATCTCTTCGCCGGCGCTGACGGTGTCCTGTTGAATGCGTCTCGGGATCCCCTCACGAAACAACCACGTGCCGTTGCTGCTGTTGCAGTCGATGAGAAACAGACAGCCGGTATCCAGAAGCTGGATTTCCGCATGCTGCCGGCTCACCGAAGGATCGGCGAGGGGGATATCGGCGGTGCGGTCGCGGCCAATCGTGAAGGTCTTTTTGCTCATCGGCTCTACTGGCGTGTGAGCGGATTGCAGGAAACATCACGCCCGGCTCGAACTTTCTTGGAGGAAGCGGCGAGGCTGAGAAAGGAGAAGCGGCGAGGCCGAAAAAGGAGAAGGGGCGCAACCCTTGCGGGAAGGCCCCTTCGTCGCGTCAATCCGAATTTACCCTGGAGTTGAAACGCGCTAGTCCCCTTCGAATCGGGGTCATTCGACAGGATAGCATGCCCCAGGATGACGAGTCCGGCATTGTACAATCGAACGAAGACAGTATGTTTAAAACGATTGCTGCGTTTTTAGTGGCGTGGGCTGCAAGCGGACAGTCGATACGGGGAAACATCGATTGCAGTTTTCAAGCCAAGCCCGATGAGTATCTGGACCGGCAGGCTCGCGCGCACCGCGAGATCTTCGATGCGACGTCGAAGTTCAGCGCCCGCGCGGCATCCGCGAAGATTCGCACTGTACAGCCAGGCTCGCTGCCCCGGCGCAACTTTATCGACGACTACATCTTCGACACACTCCAGGAGCGCGGCATTGCGTCCGCGCCTGTCTCGACAGACGAGGAATTCCTGCGGCGGGTGATGCTTGATCTCACGGGGCGCATTCCATCACCGAACGAAATCCGCGCATTCGTTGGCAGTTCGGATGAGAACAAGCGTGACAAGGTGATCGACCAGTTGTTGGCCTCACCAGAGTTTCTCGACAAGTGGACGATGTGGCTGGGCGATCTGCTGAAGAACAACTCGTTTCCGTCGAATTTCGATCGTCAGCAGGACGGCCGGAACGCCTATCACGTGTACCTGCGGCAGTCGCTGGCGGAGGATAAGGCGCTCACCACACTTGCCTACGATCTTGTCACCGGTACGGGCAACAGCTTCGAGGCACGCTTCGGCAACTCGAACTATCCGATCGCCTCGAAGACTCCCATGGGTCCAATTCAGGACACCTACGACACGATGCTGTCGATGACCATGTCGACGTTTCTTGGCCTGGGCGAGATGGATTGCCTGCTCTGCCACAGTGGGCGCGGCCGGCTCGATCAAGTGAACTTATGGGGATCGAAAGTATCAAGAGCCGAAGCGTGGCGGTTGTCCGCGTTTTTCTCACGCCTGAACATGCCGCAACGGAATGTGCCGGCGACCGACCGCTACTACCGCAGCTTTGATGTCAACGATCGCACCACGGGCACCTATGATCTGAACACCAATTGGGGCAACCGGCCGGACCGGGCCGCGATCGGCAACGTTCGCAACCTGTCGCCGGAGTACTTCGGGGGCCTCACGCCGAAGGATGGCAACTGGCGCGTCGCGTTCGCGGAGTTCATGATCAAGGACCCGATGTTTTCACGCAACTTCGCCAACCGTATCTGGAAGGAGATCTTCAATCTCGCGCTGGTGGAGCCTGTGGACAGTCTGGACCCCGCAAGGCTCGATCCGGACAATCCGCCCGATGCCCCGTGGACACTGCAAGCAACGCATCCTCGTCTGTTGGTGAAGCTGGCCGATTTCCTCAAGGACTACGACTACAACTTGCGCGGATTCGTTCGTACGCTGGTGCAGTCGACCGCCTATCAACTCAGCTCTCGGTACGACGGCGAATGGAAGTATGAATACGTGAGCAGCTTCGCGCGCCACTATCCCCGGCGAATGATGGCGGAGGAGGTGCACGACGCGATTGTGAAGTCGACCGGTGTGACGCCCGTGTACACAGTGACTGGCTTCACGCTGCCGCTGAATTGGGCAATGCAGCTTCCTGAGCCTGCCGAACCGCGCAGCAACGGTGCGGTGGCCACGTTCCTCAATCACTTCCTGCGGGGCAATCGCGACTCTCAGCCGCGCAGCAACAGTCTCTCCATCCTCCAGCAGATGAATCTCATGAATGACTCGTTTGTGCTGAACCGCGTCCGTGTGAACACGTCTCCAACCATCACGGCGGCATCGCGGCTTGGGACGAACGAGGAAGTGGTGGACGAATTGAGCCTGCTGATTCTGTCGCGCACGCCCACCGAAAAAGAGCGGAAATCGGGCATCGAGTTCCTTGCGAAAGCCCGCGACGCCAACGAGCGCAACGCGTTCATTGAGGATCTGGCCTGGGCCCTGATGAACAAGCCTGAGTTCATCTTCAGCTATTGAGGAGCGTGCCATGAAAGACAGATTCGGTTACGACTGGACAAAGATCGCGGGCACGCAATTCTGGCGGCGTCCACAGATGGGGCGGCGGTTGTTCTTCCAACACGCCACTTCCGCGATCGGCGGTTACTTCCTGATGCCAGGACGCCCCACCGAGCGCATCGCGCAGGCAGCGCCAGCATTGAAGAGCACGGCGAAGTATTGCATCTTTGTGTTGATGTCGGGCGGCCCAAGCCAGATCGACACCTTCGATCTGAAGGAAGGCCCGTGGACCCCGCAGAGTTTCAACCCAACCAGCTACGGCGACATCCGTTGGCCGCAGGGCGCCATGCCGGTGCTTGCCGAGCAGATGAATCGTGTGGCGCTGGTGCGATCCATCAAGGCATGGGCGCTGGTGCACAATCTGGCGCGCACCTGGGTGCAGATTGGGCGCAATCCGACGTTGAGCAGTTCGCGAATCGCGCCGCATATCGGTTCGGTGGTCTCGATCGAACTCACGAAGCAGGAACCGAATCGCGTACTGCCGTTGTTTGTCCATCTGAACACCACGGCAGGTCCCGGCCCTGGTTATTTGCCGCCGGATCATAGTCCGTTCTATGTGAGCCCTGGCGGCGGAGGTATGGCGAACACAACGCACTCCCTCGGCCAGGCGCGGTTTGACCGCCGTTATGAGCTTTACAAGGAGCTATCGAACGAGTTGCGCGAATCGAAGGAGTTGGGCGCCGAGGTGCACGAATCCTACGCCTTCAACGATGCCGCGCGCCGGCTGGTGTACAACCCCGATGTGAATTCGATGTTCACGTTCGATCAGAATGAGCGCAACCGCTATGGCGCAACCGGTTTCGGCAACGCATGTATCGCGGCTCGAAATATGCTGCGGGCGCGGTCCGGCGTGCGCTTCATTCAGATCAACCAGGGCGATTGGGATCATCACGAGAACATCTACGACGCCAATCGCGGTCACATGCTGCTGACAAAGCAGTTCGATGCCGCGCTCGGCACCCTCATGCAGGATCTCCAGAATGATGGCCTGCTCGATCAGACGCTGGTCGTGTGTCTGGGCGAGTTCGGGCGGATTCCCGGCAATCTGAACGCAGGCAGAGGGCGTGATCACCATGTGCAGCAGGCCGCGTTGTTTGCGGGCGCGGGAGTGAATGGCGGCCGGGTGCTTGGCGTTACAGATGCGGCGGGTGGATCCACACGTGAGCCGGGCTGGGGCCGTGGCCGCGAGATCCGCGCGGAAGATGTGGAAGCGACCATTTACTCCGCGATGGGCATC
>JAEUQE010000073.1:0-22461 GCA_016789785.1 Bryobacterales bacterium | reverse complement strand
GCGTGAGCCGGGCTGGGGCCGTGGCCGCGAGATCCGCGCGGAAGATGTGGAAGCGACCATTTACTCCGCGATGGGCATCGACTACACCACTGTGCGCCGCGATGATCCGATTGGACGCGGCTTCGAGTACGTGCCATTCTCTGACCGCGACCTCTACGGTCCGATTCACGAACTGTGGGGATAGTCCTGCGCTCCTAGCCTTGTTCGATCGAGCGAAGAGATTTGCGCACCTCGCGCAGTTTGCCGAGCGTCGCTCCCCACGCGCCTGCGCCGAGATGCTGAATCACCGCATCCTGCGCAGCCTGCCAAAGCGGACGCGCCTGTTCGAATCTTGTACGCCCGCGGCCGGTGAGTCCGATCCACCGCTCGCGGCCATCGTCTCCCGATGCAACCTTTACGAGCCGGCGCTGCACTAATGGAGCGAGGACACGCGGAACGGTACTGGAGTCCATGCCGACAAGTTCGGCGAGGCCCTTCACGTTCTGATCACCGGCCTGATGAAGCGTCGCAATCACGTTGAACTGATTGGCCGTCAGCCCCGACGGTTTCAATGCGCGATCGTACGCCGAGGTGACGGCGCGCGAGGTGCGCGTGATGTGGCGGAAGGCACAGTTTGCGATGTCCCGTTCGTCCATATCGCATTACCTCCGAGGCGCGGCGGCGTTTGTTACGCGCCCGCTTCTTGACAATACCTGCATATGCAGATAGTGTAAGGGATTCATGGGCGATACTTCCACCTCGCGCGGCAGACAAGCGGTAACACCCTATCTCCACGTGGATCAAGCGGAGAAGGCCATCGACTTCTACAAGCGTGTTTTCGGGGCCAAGGAGATGATCCGGCTCCTGAGCCCTGACGGCGTGGTTCTGCACTGCACGCTGCGGTTGGGCGACTCCCGCATCATTCTGGCCGAGGCCGGAACGATGTTCCAGAGCCCGCGCAGTCTCGGCGGATGCTCCGTGAACATGGTGGTGTACGTCGCCGACTGTGATGCCGTCGTTCACGATGCCGTGGCTCATGGTGCGAGCGTTCTGAAAGAGCCGGCGGACATGTTCTGGGGCGACCGTTACGGGATCCTGCGCGATCCGTTCGGGCAGATCTGGCAGGTGGCGACGCACAAGGAAGACGTCACCGCGGAGGAGATGAACCGTCGCGCCGCGGTTGCGTTCGCGGGCTGATCGCGCTGACTCCCGGGCTGCGGTTGGTTTCCCGTGCAGCGTCAGGTGCTGTACCGGCGCAGGAAATCGATCACACCATCAAAGGCCGCGGAAACACGGGGATTCTTCATGTCGCGGTCGAAGCTGTGCCCCATGCCCGACATCTGCACGAATGCGGCCGGCACTCGCAGTTTCTTCAGCGCTTCCGTCATCAGTTGCGACTGCTGGAAGGGCACATCGGTGTCCTTATCGCCATGTAGCAACATCGTAGGTGGATAGGAAGCATCGATCCGGTCAAGGGGGCAGAAGCGCCGCAGGTCCCTGCGTTCCTTGTGTGGGTCGTAGCCGGTGACCAGTTTCGGCCATAGCCCCTGCTGACGGCAATACAAGTAGAAGCGAAGCCGGTCTTTGCCTGGCGGCGGCTCTGCAATTTCCTGGGTTCCAACCACCGCAAGCGCTTCTTCCTTCGACACCGCTGGCTGTTGCGAATAGAAGGGGTCGGGTTTGGCGTACCAGTCGCCGGCGATATCTCCGTAGCCGTAGAACGACACGAGGGCTCTCGGACGGGGCCGCAACACGATGCCGGACATCAGCGTGAGATAGCCTCCGGCGGATTGCCCCATGACGGACAGCCGCGAAGTGTCAGCCGCGAAGCGCTTCGGCCCTTCCTCCTTGAGCCATTTCCATGCGTCGCCGAGATCGGTGAGGATGCCACCGATCTTGGTTTCCGGCGCGAGGCGATAGTCAATACAAGCGAGCGCGAAACCAGCTCTCACAAGGCGCAGGGCCTGTTCCCTCCGGGAGTCCCAAAGGCTCTTGCGGCTCCCGAAAATCAGGGCACCCCCGTGAATCCATAGGATTGTCGGACAGCGTTCGTTGCCGGGTGGCCGAATGACATCGGCCTTGATCTCGCAATTGCGAGTCCGCTTATAGACGAAGGTTTCCAGCGCCGGCTCACTGGCCCAGGCGCCGGTGCCCATCAACGCGCTGCCAAACAACTTGCGGCGCGAAAGCATGTGCTTCAGAGTCCCATGATTTGGAATCCGGCGTCCACATAGAGGACGTTTCCGGTAACTCCGCGGCCGAGGTGGCTTGCCAGGAAAACGGCAGTGTCGGCAACCTCACCGGGGTCCGTGTTGCGGCGGAGCGGCGCGTGGCCCGCAACTCCGTCGAGGACTTTGGAGAAGTCCTTGATGCCTCGCGCCGATGCCGTTTTGATGGGGCCAGCCGAGATCGCATTGACCCGGATGTTAGCGGGGCCGAGGTCGTTGGCGAGATACCGCACCGAAGCCTCGAGCGCCGCCTTGGCAATGCCCATCACGTTGTAGTTCTGCACCACGCGCACTGCGCCGAGATAGCTCAGCGTAAGGATCGATCCACCCTCGGTCATCAAGGGCGCAATGGCGTGTGAAACGGCGACCAGCGAGTAGGCGCTCACATCATGCGCGAGTGCGAATCCCGCACGCGAAGTCTCGACGAAGGGTCTCGACAAATCCTCCCGGTTCGCAAACGCGATGCTGTGCACCAGGACGTCGATCTTCGGGTGCTCCGCTTTCAGCTTTCCGGTGAGAGCAGCGATCTCCTCGTCCTTGGTCACGTCGCAGGCCAAACACTTCGCCGCTCCAAGTTCCGCCGCCAGTTCTTCCACGGTGAGTCTCTGGCGATCTCCCTGATAAGTGAGCAGGACCGTGGCGCCTTCCCGGACGTAGGCATGGGCGATCGCATAGGCGATGCTCCAGCGGTTTGCCACCCCGAGAACCAGCGCAGTCCTACCTTCGAGTAATTTCGACATGAATCAGCTATTGTAGCGAGGCCTATCGCTTGAGTGGCGGGCGCAAGGCGCGGCGGGCGTTACGCGAAATGCTGCTTCAGGAAACGAAGGCCGTCATAGGCGATGGCATCCGGAGTGGAGGCGAGGTCGCGCCAGATGGCCGCGGCGCCGGAGATTTCCGGCAGGTTGAAGCCGAAGCTTTCGATGGTGAGCCAGCCGTCGTAGCTGGTCGATTTCACCGCGGAAGACACCTCTAGCCAGGGGACATGGCCGCTTCCGGGAGTGCCGCGATCGTTCTCACAAGTGTGGACATGGCGGAGATGCCGCCCCGCGGTGCGGTAAGCATCGGCGACATTCCTTTCCTCAATGTTCGAGTGGAATGTGTCGATGAGCAGACCGATTCGCGGGTGATTCACGGCGTCACACAGTGCCGCGCCGTCGGCGGCCGTATTGAGGAAAAAGGTCTCGAAGCGATTGAGCGGCTCAATGGCGAGCGTCACATCGCAGTCGTCAAGCACGGGTGCGAGTTGCTGGTAGCTCTCAATGGCGCGCTTCCACTCATCAGCGGTGCGGCGCCGGCCCGGCAGCCATCCGACCGGGGAATAAACAGGACCCGCGGCCATCTTGCCCCCGATCTCCGCAACCACCTTGACTGTGTCTTCCAGGTGTTGCAGAGCCTGACGGCGCACAGCGGCATCCGCATCGAAGATGCTTATGCCCTGCGGAATGATGACGCATGCCGTCGATTCCAGCCCGTTCGACTCAAGCGCCTTGCGAACCTCCGCTGCCGGATATCCGGACGGCGCAAACAAGGGCAGTTCCACTCCATCGAAACCCTGAGCCTTGATCTGGGGCAGCAGGTGGAAGTGCTGCTCCGTGAAATTCGCGGTCCAGATCAGCAGATTGACACCAAACTTCAACGCGTCCTCCGTTGCCAACGAGCATCCATAAAAGAAGCTGAATCATAACACGAGCAGCAGGACTCTGGCTGAGTGACAGGCAGACGTCTCAAGCAGGTTCGCAAATTGGGAATAAGCTCCACTGTTCTGAGCATTCTGCCGTAGAGAGGAGAGAGATGTACCAACCACTGAAGGGGCAACGCGCTCTGGTGACAGGAGCGTCCAGCGGCATTGGAAAGGCCATTGCGACGGCTCTGGCGGGCGCGGGTGCGACCGTCGTGATCAACTACCGGTCGGGCAAAGAGACCGCGGACAAAGTCGCCGCGGAGATCGCGGAGGCGACGGGCTCAAGGATGCTCACCCATCAGGCGGACGTTTCGCAGGAAGGCGAAGTGACCGCCATGTTCGAGCATATCCGCGCCGATCTCGGCGGGATCGATATTCTGGTCAACAATGCCGGTCTGCAGAAGGACGCGGCGTTTCATGAGTTGACAATCGAGCAATGGAACACCGTCATCGCGGTGAACCTGACCGGGCAGTTTCTCTGCTCGCGGGAGGCGGTGCGCTGTTTTCTGCGGCAGGGCATGCAACCGGCGTCCAAGGCATTGGGCAAGATCATCTGCATTAGTTCCGTGCATGACGTGATTCCTTGGGCCGGTCACGTCAACTATGCCGCGTCGAAAGGTGGCGTGATGTTGATGATGAAAAGCATTGCGCAGGAATACGCGCATCTTCGGATCCGCGCGAACAGCATCTGTCCGGGCGCGATTCGAACGCCGATCAATCGTGAGGCGTGGGAGACGCCCGAAGCCTACGCGTCGCTGATGAAACTCGTGCCCTACAAGAGAATCGGCGAACCGGAAGACATCGGCAAGGCTGCGGTGTGGCTCGCTTCCGACGAATCGGACTACGTGACCGGGGCGTCGATCTACGTCGACGGTGGAATGCTGCTGTATCCAGGTTTCGAGGCGGGCGGCTGAAGAAGTCTCTCGGCTTGCTTACTTAACGAAGCCCTCGGCACGCAGATCCTTCTTCAGATCGCCCTTCGCGTTCTTCGGATAGCCGTAGATCCAGAACGCGTTGGGCTGATCGCATTCCCAAATGGCCTTCGCGCTGAAGGCGAGGCATTGGCGGAAGCGTTCATCCAGTTCCGTGACGTCGCCGTCCATGCCCACTTTGGCGATGATGGCTCGCAGATCGAGGTCGTTGCGGTAGTCCTCGATCGTGAGGCTGTAGCCCGCCTCCACCTCCGCGACGAACTGCGACCATTTCTCGACAAGGCCCTTCTTGCCGCCCTTCCAAACATGCTCCGGATAGCCACCGGACTTCAGCAGTTGTTTCACTTCGGTGTCTTTCATCGCCTGCCTCCACTGGCGGGACGTTTCGCCTGACGCCAGAAGTACCGCTCGCCATCGTTGGGGATGAAGAACGTGCGGATGGTGCGGTCAGAATTGTAGGCGCCGAACCAGCCCTTCTTCTTCTGAAACTTCGTGATCACGCCGTCTTCGCGCACGGCCTCCAGAACATCTTTGCTCTTCGGCGCATCGCGCAACTCCTGCGCGAACTTCAAGTAATCGTCCTTGCTGATCTTTCCGAACTCCGCGCCGTGTTTGACGTAGTGCTCGTCGAACTGGCGTTTGCTGCGGAACCCCGGGCCCTCGGCGAATGCGAGGCCCGAGATCATGCAGAGCGCCAGCAGAATGCTAATCGCGGAAACGAACGTGCGGCGTGTCACCATACTCAATCAGCACCTCCTTGCCGGCGTTCATGATGGAAAGGCGGCCGGCCTCGGTCACCAATTCGTTGTAGCGTGAGTTCGCGGGAGTTGCCATCACACCGGCGTCGTCAATCTCCTTGAGCAGTTTCTGCCGCGCTTCCAAGGTCGACGCTTCGGTTTCCACGCGGATGCACTGCCGGATGATGTAGTCGACCGAACGGTAGCCATAACCTGTCGGGACAAGGCCTGGTCCACCGAGGTCGATGTAAGCGAAGTAGTCCGGACTCGGCTCGGCGAACTGCGTGGTGCCGGCGCCCTCCGGCTTCCGGACGTAGCTGTAGCGAAGGCCACGATACTGATCGGAATGCTCCATCCAGCCGCCCACCTCACGCGACGAGAAGTACAGCGAAATCCCTTGCGTGTTCGAGCCGGGAGCAGCGTCGGGAAAGCTGAGCGAGTTCTGCACGTTGAGGCATGCGCCGTTCTGCCAGATGACGCGCGCGTCGGTCCAGAGGAACCCTTCGTTGCCGTTGGGATACTTTTCGGGAATGCCATAAAGACTCACCGATCGCGGCAGTAGTCCCGTGATGAAGTGCACCAGATCGACATAGTGACAGCCGATGTAGGTGAACGCATCGGAGTTCTCCACCGTGCACCAATTCTGGAAGTTCGAATGCCGGTAGTACCACTTCTCCATCAGGCATGCGGTGCCGAGTTTGAACTCTCCGAACATGCCTTCGCGGTAGCGGCGGCGCGCCATCAGGCTGCGGTCATCGAAGCGCTTGTGATACTCCACGCCGACCACCAGGCCGCGTGCGCGCGCCTCCCGCTCGATCTGTTCAGCATGTGCGGCTTTCAGCACAAGAGGCTTCACGCACAGTACGTGCTGATCGTGCCGCAGCGCTGTCATCACCACGTCAAAGTGCAGCGGATCGGGAACGCAGGCGACCACGATCTGCCTGGGCGGAAGCCCGGCGATCACGTCGCGATAGAGCATCGGGTAGGGCCCCGAGTCGTCCTTCGGATAGCGAACAAAGGAGAAGCCTGGAAATGCGTTGCGAATGCCCTCTGCTTCCGCAAGAGCGCGCGTCGTCTTGCCATGCAGGGAGCAGACGGAGATCTCGCCGATGACATCAAGCCGCTGCAGTTGATACAGCGACGGCAGGAGTTGATCGTGGGCGATCATACCTCCGCCGATGAGGCAGACTTTCGGAGGAGCCGGGTGATTGCTCATCGGGCCACTGCCTCCACACGCGATGCCACTTCCACGAACGCTCCCTCAAACACGGCGAGGCTTTCGAGCATCGCCTCTTCGTTGATGACCAGCGGAGGGCAGATCTTGATGGTCGCGCCACCGAAGCCGACCGGCGTGAACATCAGCAGACCTTTCTCCATGCAAGCTTCCACCACGTCCCAGGCGAAGTCACCATCGGGTTCGTGGGAGCCCGGCTTCACGCAAGCGACACCCGCCACCAGACCCTTGCCCGCCACCGTGCCGATCCGCGCCTGCTTCGCGGCGAATGCCTTCAGACGCGAGTGCATCAGATCGCCCATCGTGCGGGCGTTGCCTGCCAGGTTCTCGCGCAGGATCACTTCAAGCGATGCGAGTGCGGCGGCGGCACACACGGGGCTTCCGGTGTGCGTGGAACTCATGCTGCCCGGCGGATGCAGATCCATCACGTCGGGCCGGCCGGCCACGGCCGCGAGCGGCAACGAGCCGGTGATGCCTTTGCCCCATGTGCTGAGATCGGGAACAATGCCGTAGTGCTCAAAGCCCCACAGCGTCCCGGTGCGGCCGAAGCCCGCCTGGACTTCGTCGCAAACGAGAAGCGCTTTGTGCGCGTCACACCACTGGCGCAGTTTCTGCATGTACTCGACTGGAGCAAACGCGGCGCTTCCGCCCTGATAGGTTTCCAGAACCACGCCTGCCACGTTCGGCGCTTCCACGCCCGCGTCGGCAAGGCATCGCAGAAAGAAATCGAAGCTGGTATCGGGTGTGCGATAGCCATCCGGGAATGGAACCTGCACGAAGCCGGGATCGAGATTGCCGATCCATTCCTTCAGCGCTGGAATGCCGCCGGCCTGTTGCGAGCCGAGCGTCCGTCCATGGAATGCCTTCTCAAAGCTGACAATGATGTTCTTCTTGCGGCCTCCGGCCTTGGCGCCGTGCGTACGGCATAGCTTGATGGCGCATTCAACGGCTTCCGATCCCGTGGAGAGCAGGAAGATCTTGCGGTGATTCTCAGGTAGCAGCTCGGCGAAGCGTTCACAGAATTGCGCGCGCACTTCGTTGGGGAACATGTAGGTGGCAACGACATGCTTCTGGGTCTGCTTGACAATTGCGTCGACGACGTCGGGATGACTGTGGCCGGCGTTGGTGATCAGGACGCCCGACGACCAGTCGATCCACTGGTTGCCGGCCGGGTCCCAGATCTGGAACCCTTCGGCGCGGTCCCACAGGATGGGCGGCTGGCCCAGCATCGCGCGCAACTCGTACTTGTGCAGCTTTTCAAGAACAGGAATAGACTGCGGACAGGGGAGATCGGTGGAGATCTTCCGGTACTTCGTTTCCACAGGGGGAACGGGTTTCGGGGTCAGGGAGAACGCTCTAGCCATGGAGTTTCTATTCTCTGATGTGAACAGGGCGAAAGAAAAGCCTTGCATTGTGTTAGTAAACTAGTACAATAGAAGATGAGAACGCCATGGCAGTACGCACTCGTGAATTCCGGTTTCAGCTTGATATGGCAAGCGGCGTACCCGTGTACCGTCAACTGATTGACCAGGTGTTGATCGCGATGTCGAGGGACACGCTGCGTGCGGGAGACCGTCTGCCGACGGTGCGCCAGGTCGCTGTGGACTTGTCCATCAATCCCAACACCGTGGTGCGGGCATACAAGGAGCTCGAGATTCGCGGAATTCTCAGCACGCAGCAGGGCACGGGCACTTTCATTACGACACAGAAGGTGAAGCATGACGATGTGGCCCGTCAGCGCCGCCTCACTGCCTTGGTAAGTGACATGGTGGCGCGAGCCGGCGCCGAGGGGTTCTCCGTGAACGAGATCCGCCAGACGTTCGACGAATTGTTCTCCGAAGAAGAGAAGAAGAGGAAGAGGAACTGAAGCTATGCCGTCCGTTCCGAGTGCTTTGTTAGGATTCGCCGATCGCGAAAGCTCGTCCTTCGCGAACCTGCAGGTGATTAGCATGCCTGGGTTGTTCGCGGGAGTGGCATGCGGTACGGCCGGCCTGATTCTTGCCGGTCTGGTGGAGCGCGCGTGGGCCGCAGTGCCCTTTCTGGTCGTGGGCGTGTACCTGATGTTCTCCATCAAGGTCGCGAATCAATGGGAGAAGTGCGCCGTGCTGCGATTCGGCCGCTACAAAGGCCTGCGCGGCCCGGGTATGTTTCACGTAATTCCGATCGTGGAGACCATCAGCCGTTATGTGGATCAGCGCGTGCGCGTCACCGATGTGCGAGCAGAGACGGCGCTCACCTCCGACACGGTTCCGATCAACGTGGACGCGATCGTGTTTTGGGTGGTATGGGACGCCGAGAAGGCGATTCTGGAAGTGCAGGATTTCTATCAAGCGGTGTCGCTTGCCGCGCAGACGGCGCTGCTCGAGTCGATCGGCCGCCATCAACTGGGGCAGATGATCAGCGAACGGGAGTCGCTCGGCCGTGAATTGCAGCGGCTTCTGGAAGAGCGAACCGCGTCGTGGGGTGTGACGATTCAATCGGTGGAGATCCGCGACGTGCACATTCCACCGAACCTGGAAGATGCGATGTCGCGCCAGGCGCAGGCCGAACGGGAACGGCAGGCTCGCATCATTCTGGGAACCGCCGAAACCGAGATTTCCGACAAGTTCGCGAAAGCATCGGAGGTGTATCAGCACAACCCAATCGCCCTGCATCTCCGCGCGATGAACATGCTCTACGAGGCGATCAAGGAGAAGGGCTCGATGGTGATTGTACCGTCGTCAGCGGTGGAGACCATGGGTCTTGGCGGGATGTTGGGGACGGCGTCGCTAAACTCGCGGCCCGGCAAGGCGCCGGGACCGGGGGAAGCATCCTGAACTTGATTCTCCGGGATGTGCCAGTTACGGTACTTGAATGCCGGAGACATCGCCCGCACAGAGAGGCACTCCAGAAACTTCCGCCTCGGTGCTGCCGGATTTCGGCCAGATCGTGCCACCTGAGTCACACCATCTGATGGCCAATCGCTCCCTCCCAGATCAAGTGTCAGGTCCATGAGCGGGGATCTCGCCCCGCTCGGGTCCTGACCGCTGAAAATTCAAGCATTCCACTTGTCGTCCCACACCACCCTCGACCTCGTCCGCATCGCCTGATTCGCCATGAAACACGCCATCGTCGACCAATAGGCTTCCTCCTCATTCGCGATCGTGCGTTGGCGGGTCTTGATGCATTCAATCCAGTTGCGGAGCAGTGGCTCAGCGCTTGGAGCCGAACCGTCGGACTTCTCCGCAGGCAGCTTGCTGTAACGATCGTTCGGCGTGTATTCGAGCGAATCCTTCGCGATGTACCGCTCCACATGCAGCACCCCACCGAGCCCGCGCAGTTCAATGCCCGCCAGCGTACGCACACCAGGCGCCGAAAGCACCTCCGCCACAAATGTCACCGTGACCTCTTCCGGATAGTCGAGAACCAGTGCGACGGTATCCGGCGTATCGCGTCCGTCTTTGTAGTGATAGATGCCCCCACCCGCGCTCACCGCCTTCGGCTTGCCGAGCTTCAAGACAAAGTGCGCGGTGTCGATCACGTGAATCGCAATGCCCATGATCATGCCGCCATCGTAGTGAAGCCATTTGTAAGGGCTGAAATACACGTTCGGATTCCACGGAATCTTCGGCCCAGGCCCAAGCCATTTCTCCCAATCGAGACCAGGCGGCTTGTTCTCCATGCCCTTGGGAGGTTCGAGAATGTAGCCTTTGTTGGCGGTGTACCATGTCTGGACCAGACCCACCTTGCCCATCACGCCGGAGTCCACGTACTTCTGCTTTGCGTCAATGTACTGGCGCATGCCGCGGCCTTGCGTGCCCACCTGGATCACGCGTTTCGATTGGCGCGCCGCCTTGAGAATCGCCAGCCCGTCCTTCGGGTAGTGCACCATCGGCTTCTCGATGTAGCAGTCCTTGCCGGCGCGGCAGGCGTCCACCGCGATCGGGCCATGCCAGTGATCGGGAGTCGCAATGATCACCGCATCAATGTCGTTGTGCGCGAGCACCTGCCGGTAGTCGCCGTAGAGTTTGGCGTCGGGCCCGGCCACCTCTCGCGCTTTCTCACGGCGCACATCATAGACATCGCAAACAGCGGCGATATCCACGTCCATCGCTTTCCTGAGTTCACGCGTGAGATAAGTGCCGCGTGGCCCCGCGCCAATCAGCCCGATCCGCGGACGCTCATTTGCTCCGAGAACGCGGCCGTAGCTGGCCGCCGTCACCGCCGCGGAGGCCGCCATGAAGGCTCTGCGTGAGGATTCCATGATGCCTTTCCTTTCTTGCACAGCGCGTCTTGCACGCGCCCTACTTGCCATCCCGCCCGGCTGCCCAGAGAATTGCATTGCGCACAAGCCGGCGATATCCCGCATCACGATGAGCAGCCGCACCATGTCCAAGTTGAATCGCAACCACACGCGACTGCCGCGACGGTCCGATCCACACAATCGCCCGATCGTTCTCCGGATGATCCGTCTCCATCAGCACCTTCGCCGCTGGTGACAGCCACATCCCCTTGTAGGTTTCATCGTCAAGCTTCAGCGTGCCGACCCCAGCTAAAACGGGATGCTCCGCAACGGGCCTCGCAACGATCACCGCGCCGTTCTTCGCGGCGGAACGTTTGGCGGCGCCCTCATCGCCCATCAGAAAACGCCCGCCCACCACATCCTCGTACCACCACTTCCACTGCCAGTTGTCCGCAAGCGCGTGATGCAGCACCACCACGCCCTTGCCGCTTTCCACGAAGTTGCGCAGGGTCTGCCGGTCGGAGTCTGCCTGCAGATCGTGCAGATCGTACAGCACCAGCACGTCGGCGAAGCGGCGAAGGTCGCGCCGGTAAGCGGACGGATGAGGATTGAGCGTCACGGCCAGATCCGGCTGCCCCTCGAAGATCGAATAGAACGAGATGTCGTAAGGGTGGCCACCCGTTGTCACCTGGACGCGAACCGGTTCGGCGGCCCACGCGCTCGAACCCAGCAGCAGCAGCGTTAGCGCGCGCATGCGGCTGCCCCCGCCAGAACTTGGTTCAAATGCGCAAGACTATCCACCGCCTGCTGCGGCGTGCCGCACTCCACCGACAGAACACCGCTCCACGAGGCCTCCTGGAGAATCGTCACGACTTTCGTCCAATCGATCACACCGTCGCCACAGGCGCAGCCAACCGGAGTACCTGTCACCTTCCCCTGCTCTTCTTCCGCCTGCCGGATGGAGATGTCTTTCGCATGGATGTGCACCAGCAGCGGAAGCGCGGCCTTCAGCCCCGCATACGGATCCTCGCCGCCGAGAAACGCATTGCCCGTGTCGTAGTTGATCTTCAGGCACGGTGAGGAAACAAGCGTCGCAATGCGCAGCAGCCCCTCCGTCTTCTTCGAAATACTCTGATGCGGTTCAATGCCGATGAAGATGCCGTACCGTTCGGCGATCTGCAGCGTCTTCTTCAGCGTGTAGCGCATCACCTGAAAACACTCTTCATCGTCCAGCCACGCGGGACGAATGCCCTCGTCGGTGTTCACCACCGGCGCGCCAATCGCCGCCGCAAAGCGAATCGCCTTCTCCAGAAACGGAACCGAGATCTCGGGCCGCATCAGCGGACAATGCGCACTCAGGCCGCTCGCCTTCACCCCATACCGGTCCAGAATGTCTTTCATTTCCAGCGGATCGTTATCCATGGAGAAGGAATGGAAGTAGCCGGCTTCGCTCAGTAACTCACGGCCGTTGTGAACCATCGGTTCCACGTACCGGTAGCCAATGCGCGCGGCCCTTTCCACACCAGCTTCAAACGCCTTGTCCTCGCAGCGGATGAATTCCATGTTGACGCCAGCTTCAATGCTCATGGTTGACGAGTACTCCTCTCTGGATCAGAATTCTATACAGAGCCGCGAAGGAAATCGTCCGGAATCGTTCACTGAAGGATTTTGAACATTTGCGATGGCGAAACCTGTCCCCATCTACAAGGCGTTGCATCAGTCCTACAAGGCCGACTCATGCCAGCCGCTCACCGAAGCTGTTGCCGCCGGCGAAATCCGGTTGGAGGCTCTGGTGCACGGCCACTATCCCGGCCAGAAACTCCCGCCCGCGACATTGCAGGGTCTCAAGACCGTTGGCTATTGGGACGCGGACAGGGAGCAGGCATGGGGCTTGCCCTGGCATCGCAATGAGGGAATCGAGATCACTTACCTCGAGCGTGGACACCTGGGCTTTCACCTGGATGGGCACGCGTTCCCGCTGCAGCCAGGCGATCTCACCGTCACCCGGCCGTGGCAGCGGCACCGTGTCGGGAATCCGAACGTCGGCGCTGGCCGCCTGCACTGGCTCATCATGGACGTCGGCGTCCGGCGCCCCAACCAGACCTGGCGATGGCCAGCCTGGCTCCTATTGAGCCGCGCCGATCTCCATGAGCTGACCAGTGTCCTCCGCCAGAACGAACAGCCCGTTTGGAAAGCCGGCTCCGAAATCCGCCGCTGCTTTCAGGGGATCGCTCGCACCGTCGCCACTGATGAACGTGGCAGTTCGGTGTCCCGTCTGGCGGTGAGTGTGAACGAGCTGTTTGTGTTGTTGTTGGAGCTTGTGCGCCGCCATGACGTCGTGCTCGATGAATCGCTCACCAGTTCACGCCGCACCGTCGAGTTGCTCCTGGCCGATCTGCGGGTGCATCCGGAACATCTCCAGCAGAAGTGGAACGTCCACGATATGGCGCGGTCCTGCGGCTTGGGCGTCACGCAATTCATCCACCACGTGAGGCTGCTCACCAATCTGACTCCGGCGCAGTATATCCAAGCCTGCCGCCTCGATCATGCGGCGAGTCTGCTGCGCTCGGAAACCGTCTCGGTGACTGCGGTGTCACTCGAATGCGGATTCTCTTCGAGCCAGTATTTCGCCACGTCGTTCCAGCAGCGCTTCGGCTGCACGCCGCGCGAGTACCGGAGAAGACCGCCAGCCGCAACCCGCAAAGGATGACCTGCTTTGAACCGCTACCGTATAATTTGGCAATGTGCTTCCGGATTCATCCACTGCTCGCAGTCTTGGTTCTGCTGGGAACCCCCTGCCTGAAAGCAGCGGTACTGTTTAGCGAACCCTTTGCCAGCAACATTGTCGGCTGGACGCTGGGCGCGAATTGGCAGATCGGACCCGCGGTCGCCAGTCCTTCGACTATGCAAGGATTTGGAGATCCCGGACTGGATCACACCCCCACGGCGGACAATGGGATCGCGGGAACCGTGATCGGCGGCAATGTCCCGGCCTCTCTAGGGCTCAGACAATTGACCAGCCCGGTGATCAATCTCGCGGTCCCCGGTACGGTGACATTGAGTTTCTGGCGGTGGTTGAACAGCGATCACATGCCATTCGTAAGGTCCAGTGTCGAGGTGTTCAATGGCTCGAACTGGATCACGCTTTTCGAAACCCGTGACGGGCCGCCGATCGCGGAAGACGCCTGGACCCAGTATTCCTACGATGTGAGTGCCTACAAGAACGCGAATTTTCAGGTGCGGTTTGGCTACGAGGTTCTTGAACCTGCCGCCTTCGTCATGAGTGGCTGGAACCTTGACGATTTGCTCCTGGAAAGCGCGGAGGTTCCCGAACCCTCGTCCGGCCTGCTGACCGCTGCCGCTCTGTCTGCGTTTGCCCTCCGAAGATGGCTCCGTCGCGGGGTCTAGACATCATCGAGACACCTCTCGACCGCCGCGGCAATGGCATCTCATGCCATTGTTTCTTTTGACCACTGGCCAATCGGGCTCCCGCCATACCTGCGCCTCGGTCGGTCGGCCAGACTGCCGCGCACCGGATTCGACGCATCGCCTGGCCCCTAGTAGGTCTTGCGATCCGCAAATCGAAAGACCGAGCGCCGAACCTGTGTCGCCCCGACGGCCTCGAGAGCAGCCCGCCTGGGCCGGTTACCGGGCCGGACGCCCCACTACCGCTGCCGCCACCGACCCGACGGCCGCTCGCAAAGCCAATTGGAGTGGGCCGATTGACTTGGCCTTAGCGTATCCGATGTCCCAAGCCTCGTCCATCCCGGAACCTGCCCGGTATTCGATCCGAGCGCCGGAAAGCTCAATGCGGACCACAGCGTAGTCCTTGCCCCGTTCGGCCCGGGTCAACTCCAGGATTACATCGCCAACAATCGTACTCCTTAGCTGCGTTTCCATGAGAAGAGGGCTCGCGCCGTCCATCTTCTTGAAGACGGAAATCTCCAGGGGCAACATCCCCCGTTCCGTATTGGCGCTGGCGCCGTACTGCTGGGAGCCCAGGCTCACACCGTCCAACTCGATCCACCCGGTATAGGCGCCCTTCCCCCTGCCAGCGATACCTGGAAACTTCATGTACCAAGGCATCTTGTCCACTCACCTTTCCCTTGCGAAACGCTCATAATCGGAAACCAACCAGACTCGCCGTCCGCGTCGCCGCAACTCAAAGCCTCGCCTCCGCGGGCCGGATATGCCGGCTCGCGTTTCTCACCATGTCTCTCGATTTCGCGTCGTCCGCGGCGATCCAGGTGCTCACCGCGGCAGGCGCGGGAATCGGCATGTCGATCTCTTTGGGCATGACCGTAACACCGGCTTCTCCAGCTTCCTCCCAGTTACGCCGGAACTGATCCAGATTGCTCATCTCAGGCGGAACTTTCACTTTCTTGTGAAGCGCCAGTTCCTTCAACCGGAAGAACATCCCGCTCAAATCCACCAGTTCGGAATGCCGAGCCCGCTTGCGGGACTGATCCTGCCGCGTTTCCCTCGAAAGCAAGGGCACGTAGGTACACCACATGGTCCACTCCATCAGCACCGCGACTTCCACGGCGTCCGGTGGCTTCACTGGAGGATAGAGTAGTGGCGCCAACAGCATCGCCGCCAGAGCGTTCTCCGCATGCTCCGAGGGAATCTCCTTCGGCGCCGAAAGCACGGCCTTCTGCAACGCGTCCAGGTTCTTCATCACCTCACCCATGGTTCGCTTGAACCGGTCCGGGAGATCCACACAGGACGACAGAGGAGGAGCGGCACTGTGCTCGGGGCGAAAGAGGGTCTGCCGGTGACCACCGCCCATGTTGTTGAAGATTGCGTTGAAGTACGGCAGACTGCTGCCTACGCCGGAGAGCAGAAACCCCACAAAGCGGGGAGCCCTCATGTTCCCAACCCGTGTCCGCTCGAAGGCAGATGCGATCGCATCTTGTTTGTCCCGGCGATCATTTCCGCTGTAGGGCGCACGATACACGTGAGCCGCCAGGAACCGCGTCTTTGCCACTTCCTCCCCAGCGGCGAGCACCTCGAATGCCGGTGCCCAACGGGGAGCGCGATCTTGTAGAGCCTTCTGAATCACTGCCAGCTGCTTCGCGATCGATGCGTGTGTCACCTGCTCCTCCGGATCGGGGATTCTCGCCTCCCCTCTCCAGTAACATCGCAATCGGAAGCACAAAAACGACAGGTCGAGAGAAAAAAGAATGGACGGCCAGGGGCAGCTACCGGATCGCCGCGCAAGGGCGCGACCTTCAACAACAGCCCTTCCAGGTGCCGGGCGGCAAGAAACATCGCCTGGATACTGGCATGCCTGTTTCGCGGCAGAAGCACTTCGAAGGTGCGCTTCGATTCCGGCGGCGCGGCGTCCGGGAACACTTTGATCAGTGAGTCTTCCAGCCGGCATTGGACTCCTGGCGGCAATGGTGCATCGAACCACCGCCAGATCCTCCTCCGTGTGTTATCTTCAACCCAATCCGGTCTGGACTCGGGATATGGACACTTCCATCGACAACTTGTTTGCAGCCGCGGCCCGTGGCGATCTGCCCGCTACCGAGTCTCTCTTCGCCACGCTCTACAAGGAACTCCATCGCATCGCCCGCCGCGAGTTGGCCCGCAACGCCGTTCCCGTAAGCCTTGGCGCGACCACCGTCCTGCACGAAGCGTACCTCGACATGGTGGGCCGCAGCGGCAAGGAATTTCCGGACCGCGGCCTGTTCATGGGATATGCCGCGCGCGTGATGCGAGGAGTGATCATTGACCATGTACGCAACCGCCGCGCCCAGAAACGCGGAGGACAATTCGAACTCACTTCGCTCGATGTCGAAAACCTTGCAAGTGGCGAAGACCACCGCGAACTCGCCCGCATCAGCGATGCCCTTGACGAACTGGCGAAGACCGATCCTCCACTCGCCGAACTGGTCGACCTCAAGTTCTTCTGCGGCTTCTCCTTCGAGGAGATCGGCGCCATGCGAGGCGTGGCCGTCCGCACCGTCCAACGGCATTGGGACAAGGCGCGAATCTACCTGCACAAGAGCGTTCGCGGCTCCGGCATCTGAGGAGTATCCGCCATGGCAGACCTCTCTCCGGAACAATGGCAGGCCATCAGCCCCTATCTCGATCAGGCTCTCGATCTGGATGAAGCCGGCCGTGACGCTCTGCTCGAATCGCTTCGTTCGCAAGACGCTGATCTCGCCGCGACGCTTCAGGCTCTTCTCGAAGAGCACTGCCGTCTCCGAGAAGAAGGCTTTCTCGAACAGAGCCCGCTCCAGCCGGAAACGGATCGCGGCAGCCAAATCGGCGCTTACACCATCCGCACCCTCATCGCCCAGGGCGGCATGGGAAGCGTCTGGCTTGCCGAACGAACCGACGGCCGGTTTGAACGGCAGGTGGCGGTCAAGTTCCTAAGCTTCGCATTGCTCGGCCACGGCGAGGAACGCTTCCTCCGCGAGGGCCGTATCCTCGGCCGCCTTTCGCATCCACACATCGCCGAACTGGTGGATGCCGGCATCGTCTCCGGGCAGCCGTACCTGGTGCTCGAATATGTCGATGGCGAACCCATTGATCAATACTGCGCACGCCACAACCTCGACATCGCGTCCCGAATCCGGCTGCTCCTCAACGTCATGGAGGCCGTGTCGCATGCCCATGCCAACCTCATCGTGCATCGTGACATCAAGCCATCCAACGTCCTTGTGCGTTCGGATGGACAGGTGAAGCTGCTCGACTTCGGCATTGCGAAGCTGATGGAAGACGGTGAAACGGGACCGACCCGCGACGGAGCAGCCATGACTCTGCTTTACGCCGCCCCGGAGCAGCTTTCAGGAGAGCCGGTCACCACGGCCACGGACGTCTACACCCTGGGGGTCCTGCTGCACCTTCTCTTGTCGGGGACTCATCCCGCCGGCCCCGGCCCGCACTCCGCCGCGATCCTCATGCGAAAGATTCTCGAGGAGCCACCGCCTCCGCTAACCGGTTCGCAGTGCGGCGGGACGCGGATCGAGAAGGATCTCGAAATCATCACGCAGAAGGCTTTGCGAAAGAGCCCGTCCGAGCGATATCCGTCGGTTGCCGCGATGGCGGACGATCTGAAACGGTTCCTTCGCCGCGCGCCCATCCTCGCCAGGCCCGACAGTGCCGGTTACCGCGCCCGCAGGTTCTTCCAGCGCAACCGGCTGGCCGTTGTGCTCGCCTCGCTTGCGCTTGCGGCCACGCTCGCCGGAATTGTGGGAATCGTGATCCAGGCGCGGGATGCGCGCCGCCAGCGTGACTTCGCCCTCAGACAATTGGTTCGCGCCGAAACCACAAACGACCTCAACACCTTCCTCCTCTCCGATGGACTCACGCCAGGGCAGCCGGTCACCATTGGCGAACTGCTGGGCCGCGCCGAAAGACTGGTATCGCGCCAGCCCGAAGTGGAGCGTGCCGACCTACTCGTCTCCATCGGCAGGCAGTACGGCAGTCTCGACGAAGATACCAAGGCCCTCCATGTCCTCCGGGAAGCCTACCGTCTCGCGCAACGTTCCACCGATCCGTCCTCGCGGGCGAGAGCCGCTTGTGCTTTGGCGTCCGAATTGGTTCGGACCGGCGAACACGACCGCTCGGAAGCTCTCTTCCAGGAGGGCCTTCGCCAGTTGCCGGAGGATTCCGTCTACGCCCTCGATCGAGCCTACTGCCTGCGCTCGGGAAGCAAGATCGCCCGCCATCGCGGCACCGCGCAAGTCGCGATCGAAAGGACCCTCGCCGCCGATCAACTGCTGCGCACGGCCCCCACCGGACTCCTGCATCTGCGCATCAAGATGGACCTCGCGGAAGACTACCGCATGGACGGCCGCTTTCTGGATGCGATTCAGACATCCGAGCAGGCAGCCGCGATGCTGACCGCCCTTGGGCGTGACGAGACACAGCTTGCCGGTACCCTCTACAACAATTGGGCACTGGCGCTCGGAATGGCTGGAAGAACGCTGGAGGCGGAGCCCATCTATCGCCGGGCCATTGCCATCAACAGCTCCGGCCGTACGATTTCCGCATCACCGATGCTGCTCATCAACTATGGCCGCATCCTGCGCGACCTGGCACGATTCCGCGAGGCGGACGACTACGTGGAGCGCGGAATGAGCCGCGCAAAGGAGACGGGCAGTAAGGTAGTAACGGGTCAGGCGCTCCTGCTGCGAGCGTCCATTTATCGAGGCCTCAACGACACGCGCAACGCGCAGCGGGTGATCTCGGAACTCGAACCCATCTGGAGGGAAATGTATCCGAAGGGCCATCTGGCGTTTGCCTCCATCTCTTCGGAGCAATCACAAAACGCACTCATGAACGGCGACATGCAGGGCGCGCTTTCCGCCGCAAACCGTGCTTACGAACTCGCGCTGGAGGCGGTCCGGTCGCATGGCCAGGACGCGTCCTCCCTGCCGGTCATGCTGTCGCGGCGCGGACGCGTGCATCTGGCGATGAAGAACTGGGCGGACGCCGAAAGGGACCTTCGCGAATCGCTCAAGCAGATCGGAGAGCGTCCTTCGCTTGCCACGGGACAGATCAAGCTCGCGCTTGCGCAAGCCTTGATCGGAGCCGGCCGGAACGGCGAGGCCGCGCCCCTCCTCGATCAAGCCCAGGCAGACCTCCGCCGTGCCGTCGGCCCGGACCATCCGGACACTCGAAAAGCCCTCGCGCTCGAGGCATCCCGGTAATGCAACCAACCTCCCCGCTACACAAGCCGCCGGCTCCGGCCGCCACGTCCAGTTGGGCGAGACGAACAGGATTATCCTACTGGACTGGTACGGTGGCGGCGAACATCCCCGGCGCCAAGTAATCGATCGGCACGATGCGATAGCGGAACACCATTCCGTGCCTGCCCGCCAGGTAGCCGTGATTCGCATCGGGGAAGGTCACTGCCGTGGGTCGGTCGGCAGGCTCGCCGGCCCGGGAGCTGAACGACCTCCCTCCGTTGAACGAGTAACCGATCTGGCGTCCCGTAATGTGAACGCCAACCAGCATCGTCCCCCGGCGGAGGCGTAGAAACTCCCCCAGGAAGGCGCGTTCGCAGTGCCCGTCCACGAAGCGCCGCTATCCGCGGTCCGAGGGGTTGCCCCACTGGCGAGCACGGCCAGTCCGTCCCTCTCCGGCCAGAAGTGGATCGAGTCGGCTTTGCTAGTCTCGCCCGCCTGATACAGACCTCTTACTCGGCTTCGTCAAACGCGGGTCCGATCGGCTCGGGCGGAATTGCCAGTTCCAAGAGCTTGGCCTCGGGGGCCAGAAGAAACCGCGCATAAGACCCTTCCATGTGCTCGCGGACGGTGCGCCGGACGGCCTCCTCGTTTCGGGAACGGAATGATTCAATGATCCTGGCGTGGGGCTTCGTGGACCGCTGGTCGATACCCTCGGCGTAATGGAGCAACCCGAGGAACGCGAACAGCGGAGTTGCAATCTGATCGAGCGTGGCCCACAGGACCGCACTGCCAGATCTCTCCCATATCACCCGATGGAATTTCAGATCCGACTGGCTCACTTCGAAGTATTCATTGCGCTCGATGCCAGCTTCGATCTCTTCAGCGATCTCGACCAACTCGTCGATTTCGGCGTCGCTCATGCGGAACATGGCTTCTACGGCAGCCATCTCTTCCAGAGCAAGCCGGATGCGAATCCGGTCACGAACTTCCTGAATCGTGAGGTTGGGAACTTCCGCGCTCTTGTTGGGAATGCGCAGGACCAAACCGACTTTCTCCAACTGGCCGAGAGCTTCGCGAACTGTAGCTTGGCTTACATTCAGTGATTTTGCCAACCGGATTTCCGCAAGCGGTTGTCCCGGCTTGAATTTGCCGCTGAAGATCGCTTCTTTCAGAATGTCCGCTACCTGAGTGCGCAGCGACTCAGGTCTGGACGGTCGTCTCAATGTATGCACCACCGGTCGTATACACCTTTTTCCACTGGATTGGACGCGGGACTTGCATCAATTTCAGAATCGCGCTGGATGCGTTCAGTTTTACTCAATTTCCCATCCTGAGCAGGCCGCCGTCAACACTCATCTGGATTCAGAGAAGTTTTCGTCTGGGCGGGGGTACGCGGCTCCGGTCAAGACTCTCAAACACGGGTGGACGGATCGGAGTCCGTAACAGCGAGTTGTCTAATGGAGACGGGACTCAAGGGCGGACGCACGGATTCCAACGGCCAGCCCAAGAGATGTTCGACTACGGGACCGCACACACGCCCCTGGCACGGACCCATTCCGCAGCGTGTGTGAAGCTTCGCTGATCGCCAGGAGTGATGCTGGCGGATCTGGCCGAGGGGCACATCCTCGCAGCGGCAGATCACGGTATCATCCACTGCGAGCCTGCTTAATTCATCGCGCAGCGCGAAGGCGGCATCCAAGCGCGCGCGAAACTCCACCCACCTTGCGCGCCGCCGGAAATGATCGCGAGCTTTCTCCGGCAACCCTGCCGCCGCGAGGCCTGCAACCTGGCCTTGAATCAGTGCCAGATCCACGCCACCCACGCCCGTTGGCTCACCCGCGCAATAAATGCCCGGCACGGTTGTTTGTTGATACTCGTCGGCCTTCACGGCACCGCGGTGCAGTTGGCAGCCCAACAACGCCGCAAGCTCGACGTTAGGGACCAGTCCGAAGCCGCATGCCAGATAGTCGCATTGCTCGGTCCACTCGTGATCCCCCTGGCAGAGCGTGACGGCTTCGAGTTGTTCCTTGCCCATCGCCGCCGTGGGCCAGCAGTTGAACCGGTACGGCACGCCGAGCAGTTGCAGTTGCAGCCCCGCACCTTGCAGGAGCTTTCCGGATTGCAGCGCGAACATCATTACGCGGGATCTAGGGGCTTGCTCGGCGATACAAGTGATGTGTGCTCCGCGCTTGTGGAGATAGGCAGCCACAGCAAGCAGCAGGGGCCCTGTCCCCGCCACGACGATGCGCTTGCCATTCACTGGCCATCCTGATTTCGCCAGCGCCTGCAACCCGCCTGCGCCACACACGCCTGGCAACGTCCAGCCGGGGAACGGCAGATATCGCTCGCGTGCTCCCGTAGCGATGACAAGATGTTTGAAACGAAGCTGGTAGGAAATGTTTCCGGAGGCGATTCGAAGAACACCGGTTTCCGGCTGGTCAATCACGGACGAATTCGGGCGTACGGAACAGCCGCTCGCCGCCAGCCGCTGGGTCCAGGTGTTCTGTTCGGCTCGCCAGATCTGGCCTCCCGGCGCGGGATTCTCGTCGATGAGGACAACACGCTTGCCGCATTCGGCAGCGGTGCACGCGGCGGCGATACCCGCTGGGCCGGCACCCACTACCACGATCTCGAACTCCTGATCAGGCATCCGTGCGGACCTCCATCCCGTCGCGGCAGGGGACTTGGCAGCTCTTCACATGGGGGACACCGTCCACCGTCACGCGGCATTCAAAGCAGATGCCCATGCCGCAGAGTGGCGCGCGGGGCTCACCTGTGACGGACCGGCGAAAACGGGCAG
>JAEUQE010000739.1 GCA_016789785.1 Bryobacterales bacterium | reverse complement strand
GGGGATCTGGGCGTGGAAGTGGCGCTTGAAAAAGTGCCCGCCATCCAGAAGGAGATCATTGAGCAGGCGCGGCGCTATGGCAAGTTCGTGATCACCGCGACCCAGATGCTCGAGTCCATGATCAACAGCCCGTTCCCGACGCGCGCCGAAGTGAGCGACGTCGCCAACGCCATCTACGACGGCACCGATGCCCTGATGCTTTCGGCGGAGACATCCGCCGGCAAGTTCCCGGTGGAGGCTGTGAAGATGATGGCGCGCATCGCCAACGAGGCCGAGCTGTCGATTAAGCAGCATGGCTTCCCGCCTCCGCCCGAGACTGGCGATCTGACCCATCCGCGCATCATCGCGCGTGCTGCGTTTCAAGCGGCGCAGATGACGAATGCCGCGGCGATCTGCGTGTTCAGTGTCAGCGGGGGCAGCGGCAAGATGGTGGCGAGTCTACGGCCTCCCGTGCCGGTCTATGTGTTCACGCATTCCATCGAAGTGGCGCGGCAGCTCAGCGTGGTGTACGGCGTGCGCGCTTTAGTGACGGGTCATCACGAGTCCTTCGACGAGATGCTGACCGAGATGGATCTGCTGTTGTGTGAGCGACGGAGCCTCAAGCCGAGGGATTGCGTGGTGTTCGTGGCCGGCCAGCCCATCGGGCGCAAGGGCACGACAAATCTCTTGAAGCTGCACCGTGTTGGCGAACTGCGCTAACCTCATCGTATGATCCAGGAGAACATCGCCGAAGGGCTCACCTTCGACGACGTGCTGCTGCAACCTGCTCGCAGTAACGTCCTTCCCGCCCAAGTAGACACGCGGACCCGGTTTAGCAAGAACATCGCCTTGAACATTCCCATCGTCAGCTCGGCGATGGATACGGTCACGGAATCTCATCTCGCCATTGCGCTCGCGCAGCAAGGCGG
>JAEUQE010000738.1 GCA_016789785.1 Bryobacterales bacterium | reverse complement strand
CCGCCTTGCTGCGCGAGCGCAATGGCGAGATGAGATTCCGTGACCGTATCCATCGCCGAGCTGACGATGGGAATGTTTAAGGCGATGTTCTTGCTGAATCGGGTCCGCGTGTCTACTTGGGCGGGAAGGACGTTACTGCGAGCAGGTTGCAGCAGCACGTCGTCGAAGGTAAGCCCTTCGGCGATGTTCTCCTGGATCATACGATGAGGTTAGCGCAGTTCACCAACACGGTGCAGCTTCAAGAGATTCGTTGTGCCCTTGCGCCCGATGGGTTGGCCGGCCACGAATACCACGCAATCCCTGGGCTTGAGGCTCTTCCGCTCACACAACAGCAGATCCATCTCGGTCAGCATCTCATCGAAGGATTCGTGATGACCCGTTACCAAAGCGCGCACGCCGTATACCACGCTGAGTTGCCGCGCCACTTCGATGGAATGCGTGAACACATAGACCGGTACGGGAGGCCGCAGACTCGCCACCATCTTGCCGCTTCCCCCGCTGACGCTGAACACGCAGATCGCCGCGGCATTCGTCATCTGCGCCGCTTGAAACGCAGCGCGCGCGATGATGCGCGGATGTGTCAGATCGCCGGTCTCGGGCGGAGGCGGGAAGCCATGCTGCTTGATCGACAGCTCAGCTTCGTTGGCGATGCGCGCCATCATTTTGACGGCCTCCACCGGGAACTTGCCGGCCGATGTCTCCGCTGAAAGCATCAGGGCATCCGTACCGTCGTAGATGGCGTTGGCGACGTCACTCACTTCGGCGCGCGTCGGGAACGGGCTGTTGATCATGGACTCGAGCATCTGCGTCGCGGTGATCACGAACTTGCCGTAGCGCCGCGCCTGCTCAATGATCTCCTTCTGGATGGCGGGCACTTTTTCAAGCGCCACTTCCACGCCCAGATCCCC
>JAEUQE010000737.1 GCA_016789785.1 Bryobacterales bacterium | reverse complement strand
ACGCAATGGAAGGTTCCGCGACGGATCATTCGGTCGGTGAGGAGCCCGAACAGGCGTTCGACCTGGTTGAGCCAGGAACTGCTGGTGGGCGTGAAATGAAAGTGGAAGCGGCGCCGCTTTTTCGGCTTCAGCCACCGCTGGACCGCCGCGCTCTTGTGCGTGGAGTAGTTGTCCATGACCAGGTGAACATCGTGATCGGGTGGAACCTCTTTCTCCAACTGCGTGAGAAACCGGACGAATTCTTTGGCCCGGTGCCGGGGCAGACAACTGCTGATCACTTTCCCGTTCAGAATGTTAAAGGCCGCGAACAAAGTGGTCGTACCGTGCCGCTTGTAGTCGTGGGTTTGCCGCTCCGGCAGGCCCGGCCTCAACGGCAGAATGGGAGCCGTGCGGTCGAGAGCCTGAATTTGGCTCTTCTCATCCACGCACAGCACCAGAGCCCGGTCGGGCGGATTGAGATACAAGCCCACGATGTCGCGCACCTTCTCTTCCAGTTTCGGATCGTTGGAGAGCTTGAATCTCTCCACCCGGTGGGGCTGAACATCGTATTTCTGCCAGACCTCGTGGACCACCGTCCGCGTCACGCCAAGATGACGGGCTAAGGTGCGAACGCTCCAATGCGTTGCATCCGGAGGACGTGTCTGTAGAGTGGTATCCAGAATCTTCTTCTCCAATTCAGGTGTTCGGACGCGCGGGACTCGCTTGCGTGTCTGCTTGCGCCGAATGGCATCTATCCCGTCTCGGGCGAAGGCCGCGCGAGTAGCGATCACCGTCGGACGGGATAGGCCGGTTTCCTCCGCGATCGAATTATTCGAGACGCCCTCGGCCGCCAGCAGGATGACCCTGCATTTCCGAGCCACCGACTGCCGTGTTGACCCGGCCCGCGCCACGGATTCCAAAACCTGCCGCTGAGACGGATCGAG
>JAEUQE010000736.1 GCA_016789785.1 Bryobacterales bacterium | reverse complement strand
TGACCTTGGGCAACACCGCGTTGATGGACGATGAGCGCATCGACTGGCGCGGGCTCGCCGAGCGTGCCGAGGCGCTGCGGCTCGAGGGCGCGAGCGTGATGTATCTGGCGGTCGACGGCGTGCTCGCCGGCCTGATCGCGGTTGCCGATCCGATCAAATCCACGACCCTTGAAGCGCTCGATGCGCTGCGCGCAAGCGGGCTCCGGATCATCATGGCCACGGGCGATGGGCTCACCACGGCGCGTGCGGTCGGCGCCCGTCTGGGCATCGACGAGGTGTATGGCGAAGTGAAGCCCGCCGACAAGAACGATCTGGTCGGAAGACTCCAGGCCGAAGGTCGCATCGTCGCCATGGCTGGCGACGGCATCAATGACGCCCCGGCGCTGGCGCGGGCGAACGTGGGTATCGCGATGGGCACCGGGACCGACGTCGCGATGAACAGCGCTCACCTGACGCTGGTCAAGGGCGATCTCCGGGGCATCGCCACCGCACGCAGCATCTCCGTCGCCACCGTGCGCAACATGCATCAGAACCTCGTGTTCGCCTTCCTGTACAACGCAGCGGGCGTACCGATCGCGGCCGGGGTGCTCTATCCAGCGTTCGGGCTGCTGCTGTCACCGCTGATTGCGGCCCTGGCGATGAGCTTGAGTTCCGTGTCGGTGGTCGGTAACGCGTTGCGCCTCGGACGGAAAAGGATTTGATCGTCCTCGATTCGCCAGCCCGGAAAGCTGGGCAGACGAACCGCGTCTCGCGTTGTCTCGTTCGTTGGAAGCCATCCCGACCCCGGCATGTCGATGTTTGCTCACAAGGAGCTGTCTCATGAAAGCCGAGACTGAAGTCGAGCCCCGTCCATCCGGTCGGGCTGCATCAAACCTAAGGGTTCGCCGTGTTTTTCTGGTCTTCGTCGGGCTAGCGGCCGTTCTCCTC
>JAEUQE010000735.1 GCA_016789785.1 Bryobacterales bacterium | reverse complement strand
GGTGTGCTGTGCGGCGACGGTGCCGAATGCTCCGCGCTGGCAACCGGTGAACTGCGCAGCGGTCTTAGCGGTGTAGACGATCAACTCGTCGTCGATGGAGAGGATCCCGTACTCGTCCGCAAAGCCTCCGCCGGCGGACTCGACGCTGATGGTCGAATCGTTGGCCTGGACCAGCATCGTCGTGATGGTCTCCAGCGGCTTCGTCGAGAAGGCATCGGCTGGCGAGAACAGGCTCGATGCGTCGTCGATCGCGGTGGGGAATCTAGGCATTCAGCCTCCTCGCATTGGCCCGGAACGTGTTCATCCGGCTGCTCGGCTCCGGAGCGTATGCCACGGCAATGGGCGCCTCGGGCGACCTGGCGGCACGCGGGCGGTGATATGTCGCGAGAGTGGCCGTGGCCTGCGACGTCACCTCCAGGGGCACAGGCCGGGAGTTCAGGCAGAACTGGTCGAAGGCCCAGAAGCAGAAGGAGTACAGTCCGCGGTTGCGCCACATGCCGTAGGCCTCGCGAATGGGAGGATCGGGCGGGCCGTAGATGCCGGCCAGGTACATGCACTCCGACGCCGGGCGCCCGAGCTTCAGCGGGAACTCAAGCGTCTGCCGCATCAGGCGGGCGTTCTTCTGCCAGACATCGTAGTCGAAGCCCTCCGCGCGGAAGTACTTCACGCCATAGCTGGAGGTCTTCCACTGCTCCGGCAGGTTGACGTGCATGTTGAGACGGCGGAATCCAGCGTTCGGCGCAGGCTTGCCTTGGTTGGCGTCGAGCGGCCACAGGCACTCGAAGACAGCGGACGGATGATAGAGGCGCACGTAGGCGATGACCTCGGAGCAGTATTCCCAAATCCGGTCGCGCAGGAAGTCGGCGGCCTGCCTGTCGTCTTCCGGATTGTCCGTGTTTGCCGCAAAGTGATGGAGCGAGCGCCCGAATTGG
>JAEUQE010000734.1 GCA_016789785.1 Bryobacterales bacterium | reverse complement strand
ATGCGCACAAGGCTCGCGGCGGAGGCGGGCATCTCATCTGGCTCGGGATTCACTGGCTCGATCTTGCGGTGTACATTACAGGCTCACGGATCACGCAGGTGGCAGGCTTTGCGGCCAATGTCGGCGGGCAGCCGATTGACGTGGAGGATTCCGCGGCCGTGGTGCTGCGCTTTGCCAGCGGCACATTCGGCACGCTGACATCAGGCTACTACCTGGATCGCGGCAAGCATCTCTTTCTCAAGTTTTGGGGTTCGCATGGATGGCTGGAGATCAATCACGACCATCCGGACAATCCGCTCGAATGGTACAGCAGCAAAGAAGAGAAGCCGGCGGTGCGCCGCTATCTTCCACAGTCGGCGGGCGGCTATGGCCCGTGGGTGCGGCATGTGGTGCGTGCCGCGGCAGGATTGGAAGCTCCGGTTCTCACTGCGGACGAAAGCCTGCATGCGCTGAACGCCGTGTTCGCGGCTTATCGCGCCGCGGAGTCCGGAAGAGCGCAGGTAGTGCGGTAGCCCGTGTTCGCTGTCCGCGGCGAGTTTCCGGGCCGACGGAAACCGATCGACTTAGATTCCTGTCTGCCCTTCTGCAAATCGAAGGCATCCGATATGCTGAGATCGAGATTGTGATGCTCTGCAATGAGCGCGGCGCATCTGCGGAGATCGGCCAAGGTCACCGATTCGACGCCGAATGCGCCTTGTGGGATGCCAGCCAGGAACGCTCGATCCGACAGCTTCCGTGGGCCGCAGTTCCGGAGAGGCGTTTGGGGATGCTGGGGGACAAGGCGGCGACGCCGGAGGTAGTGGCTCGCTTGGTGGAGTTCTTGCGCGATCCGGAAGCGCACGTGCGGAGCAGTGCCGCAAACGCTGTATGGTGGCTAGGATGAAGGGAGGCCTGTATGACAACCACGGCTAGCTAGCTACATCGACTGGGCAGGTTGCG
>JAEUQE010000733.1 GCA_016789785.1 Bryobacterales bacterium | reverse complement strand
GACGAGGAGTAGGTGCTGGTCGTAGCAACCGTCAGGTCGTCGATGGCCACTGCCGTCAGGATGGCGGCCTTCAGTTCGTTGATTGCCGCCACCAGACTCGACTTATCGGTGGTGGTCAGCGCGGTCAGCGTGCCGGTACGCCCCTTGACGGTGTTGAATTCCTCGGCGACGCGCAGGACGAAGCTGTTGAGTTGGGTTTGCAGACTCATGATGGGGTTCTCCAGTGGGGGTGTGATCAGTTGAACCAGCGGCTGCGAATGACGCGCCGGCCCGTTCTCGGGGTTGCAGAAACAGCGAGGCCACCGTGTTGGGTGGCCTCAGTGGGTTGCTCGATTTGTGGATCGGGGTCGCCGGGCGGCGAGAGTCCGACCTGTCGTTCCAGTTCGCGCCAGTGCCGCTCCTCGAAGCGGTCGAGGCCGGCAGCACTCGCCGCCGCGCGGGCATACACGTAGCAGTCCAGGGCTTCGTTGCGCTCGCGCATCTTCTGCCATTCGCGCACCGGGTAGCCGTTGCGGTCGTGCCGGGTCACCAGTTGCTCGGCGCACAACTGCTGCAGGTACTCGGCATCGACCTTCGGCAGATGCACGTAGCCAGGTGGGTAGCTCATGATTTCGATTTCTGGATCGTCTTCATCGACTTCGATTTCCACCTGCTTGCGCAAGTTGTTGTAGAGCTCCAGCTTGGCGATGCCAACCGCCACGCTGTAGACCTTGATGCCACGGCGCAGCTTCTTTCCAGCATGGGTGACATCGACCGCCGTCGGCGTGCCGATCAACGCTGCGCCGCGTGCCACACCTTTGACTGCCATCACGCGCGGATCACGGCAGGCCCGCACGAAGGCATAGGCTTCCTGTGTCGCAAAGCCGGTGTCCAGCGCGAAGCGCACCAATGGCATCAGCGCGCCTGTTTCGTGCTCCCATTGTTCGCCGAGCATCGCGCCAA
>JAEUQE010000732.1 GCA_016789785.1 Bryobacterales bacterium | reverse complement strand
CGACGCCAGCAGTTTCTCGACGGGGGCGCCGTGGAAGGTCACGAGGTCGAGGCTCGCTCTGCAATTATTGAGGTAAATCTTGACCGGCAGAACGCTCTCGACCCCCGCGATGCGCGCCACCTGCTCCGAGAAGCGTTCGGGGAGGAGCGAAGTTTGCGGACAGTAACGATTCTGCCGGTAGACGATCAGCGTGCGCGCCGCCTCGCCCGCCGAGAGCGCGCGCTCCAGGCCCGCGTTCAGGCTCTCGACCACGACGAGCAGCATCATGGCGCAGCCGACGCCGAGGACGGTGAGAGCCGTGCGCAGCGGCCTGCGCCGTAGATTCTTGAAGATCAAGAAAGACGGCTTCATGGCTTCGCGGGCTCCGCCGGAGGAAGAGGGCTGAGCGACCCCTTGTCGAGGCGGTAGCGACGAGTTCCATACTCCGCCGCGCGCGGGTCGTGCGTCACCATCACGATGGTCTTGCCGCGCTCCCGGTGGAGCCTGCTCAGAAGTGTAAGAACACCCGCGGCCGATTCGTGATCGAGGTTTCCCGTCGGCTCGTCGGCCACCAGGATCTCCGGATCGGCGACGACGGCGCGCGCGACGGCGACGCGCTGTTCCTGCCCGCCGGAGAGCTGCTTGGGGAGGTGGGAGGCGCGATCGGCAAGCCCCACGGCCTCGAGCGCGAGCGCGACGCGCCGGTGGCGTTCCGCCGCCGTCATCCGATGCAGCCAAAGCGGAAGCTCCACATTTTCGTAGGCCGTCAGCACCGGGACGAGGTTCGCCGTTTGGAACACATATCCGATGTGTGAGGCGCGCCAGTCGGCGAGCGACGCGGAACTGTGGGCTGTGAGATCAACGCCGCCCACTTCGATCCGCCCTTCGTCGGGGCGATCGATGGCCGCGATGAGATTGAGGAGCGTTGTCTTGCCACTGCCCGAAGGGCCGAGCAGGACAAAGAAC
>JAEUQE010000731.1 GCA_016789785.1 Bryobacterales bacterium | reverse complement strand
ATGCCGTCAAGTGGTGTGATCTTCCGAGTTCCGGCAAACCGGAAACCACCGCCGAAAATTCTTCAAGAAAGAGGTGGTTGGAGGCGCCGAGCGGATTCGAACCGCTGAGTAAAGGTTTTGCAGAGACGTCGTTTCAGCCCGGCGCGAGCAGCGTTTACGCAGCGTCCAGGAACCGCTCCATCGCTTCGTCCATCACTTGCTGGCTCGGATGGACATATCGTGTTACGCAGCGCAGCGAAGAGTGCCCGAGGATCGCAGCAAGCGTCGTCAGCGGCATTCCCCTTGACGCCATCCGAGTGGCGAACGTGTGCCGCAGGTCGTAGAGACAGAACTCCAGTTGCGCACTTCCGCACACGCGGCCGTGTGGCCCGTCAGCTTGGTCCAGGGCTTGCCGGGCACCTTGGGAGACGGGAAGAGCCAATCGCGCGAGTTGCGGCCCGAAGCCAAGTCTGTGGCGACTTCCCACGCCCGACCGACAAGGCGGATAGAGCGCCGCGCAGCTCGTGTCTTCCCTTGCCGGATGATCAGCAGGTGTTTGTTCCGGTCGATGTCGCCAACGCGTAGGGCGAGCACCTCCGCCGGCCGGACGCCGGTACCCAACATGATGCTCGCATTGGCATACAACACAACGTGACCGGCAGCGGCGTTCATGTAGCGTTGTTCGTCCTCGGGAGTAAGCGCGTACAGCCGAACTGACTCCCGGTCACTGGGAATTCGCACTGAGGAAACCGGATTCTGCGTGGCCCAACCCATGACGACCGCGAACCGGAAGAATCCGGAGAGTGCGTGGAGGTCATGGCGTAAGGTCACTGGTTTGACGCCGGCGGCGCGACGGCCGCCTTTGTACTGTTCGACGATCGCAGGCGTGATCGCCGAAACGGGCAGATCGCGGAATTCCTGAAAAGAAGCAAAGCTCGTTCGGACACGCAGCCAAGTGGACGGACGGTC
>JAEUQE010000730.1 GCA_016789785.1 Bryobacterales bacterium | reverse complement strand
GTCCGCTCCGTGCCAATCCCTCGGCCTTCAAGCGCCGCTCAGCCTCGTTGACCCGCTCATCGGTCGTCGGAATCTGCGGCACGGTGTGGGGAAGCACCCCCCAATACAACGCCATCTGCCGGCGGACCTTCTCGAACGGCGTCAACGCGATGATCGGCGCAACCGGACGTTGCTTGGAAACCAGCCGGGCCGTGGTCCCCCGTTCACTGAAGGCGACGATCGCACTCGCACCGATCGTCGCGGCCGCCGAGTAGGCCGAGAGCGAGATGGCTTCTGGAATAGAGTCCTGCCCCTGCTCGCCCTGCGAGCGACGGACAAAACAGGGCCCCGTTTCGACTTCGGCCGCCCGTATGATCCGATCCATCACCTGCACGACTTCCACCGGGTAGTGGCCGACGGCCGTTTCCGCGGAGAGCATCACGGCATCGGTGCCATCGAACACGGCATTGGCCACATCCGAGGCTTCCGCCCTGGTCGGCCGCAGATGTTGCGTCATGGACTCGAGCATCTGCGTCGCGGTGATCACGAGCCGCCGCCGCCGATTGGCCGTCGCGATGATGCGCTTCTGCAACACCGGCACGGCTTCCGGGCCGAGTTCAACGCCCAAATCTCCGCGCGCCACCATAACCCCGTCGGCATGGGCGAGGATGGCCTCCAGATCCGTGACGGCCTCCTGCCGTTCAATTTTAGCGATCACCGGCACGTCGCCGCCGCATTCGGCAATCAATTCCTTGGCGGCCAGGATGTCCTGCGCTCCACGGACAAAGGATAACGCGATGTAGTCCACACCCTGCGCCACACCGAAACGCACATCTTCCCGGTCTTTTTCCGTCAGGGTCGGAGCGCTCACGACCGTGCCGGGCAGATTCATGCCCTTGTGGGACGTCACACGTCCACCGGCAACGACGGTACATTCTACCGCGCCATCCACAATACGATCCGCCGTCAA
>JAEUQE010000072.1 GCA_016789785.1 Bryobacterales bacterium | reverse complement strand
ATCGCTGCGGAAGAAACGCGTCAGCCCGCACAGCATCCGTCACACCACCGCCACACACCTTCTCCGCTCTGGCGTGGATATCAATACCGTGCGCGCCTGGCTCGGGCACGTTTCCCTCAACACCACCCAAATCTACGCGGAAGCCGATCTGGAGATGAAGGCCCAAGCCTTGGCCAAGTGCGAGATCCCCGATCAAACCGGATCCAAGAAGCCTTGGCGCCAGGACCCGGACCTGATCGCGTTCTTGCGTGCTTTGTAGGCGTTTACTTATGTGGCGTTCCGGCAACCCGCACCGCTGCTTTATCAACCGCTTGCAAGCTGGACGCCACATAACTCCCGAGGCCACATAACGCATCCGGCTTTCCGGCTAGCTTCATCGTAGACTCACAAACGCGTGCTCATCGGCCCCTGGAGCCGGATGACTCCGAGCGAGCCGAACACCCGTTCCTCGGGGAACTGGCGGATGCCTTGCGTAGACACCTTGTGACGCCGTCTCAGAAAGTGCCGCACTGCCTCATAGACATACTCGTCAACCGCCCGGTAGGCTCGTCCCGTGCTCCCGCAACGAAAGTAACCGCGCCAGCCTTTCAACTTCTGATTCAGCAGCGCACACACCTCCGTCCACGGTCCCACGTTGCCGGCCACCAGTAGGTCTCCCACGTTCTCCTTGACCCTGGAAACGCTCTTCTTCGACGGACTGTAGCCAATGTACTCCCGGCCCGTCCGCATACTGTAGTGCGGTCCGAATGTGTATCCGAGAAAATCGAATTGCTCCCGACATGCATTCCGGACACTCGTCTTCTTCTCGTTGAGTGTCAGTCGCAGCCGCTCCAATACCCCGCGCGTCCATCCCAGTGCCTCTTGCGCTTTCCCGCGACTGAGGATCACAAAGTCGTCCGCGTAGTTTACGATGTGCGCCTGAAACTGTTCCCCCCGCCGGGTCTGCCTCCATCCCTTCAACATCCGGTTCATGTACAGATTGGCGAGCGCTGGGCTGATCACCCCGCCTTGCGGAGTACCTCGATCCTGCCCCTTGCCGCCCGTCAATCGACGTTTCCCGTTTTCATCCCGCTCCTCGACTGGAACTTTCAACCACATCTTGATCAGGTGCAGTATCTGCCCGTCAACGATTCTCCGAGCCACACATTGCAGCAGCTCTGAGTGCGGGATCGTGTCGAAGTACTTCGACAAATCCGCGTCCACGACATCCGTATACCCTGCATGCAGCAGTTCATCTACTTTCTGGATTGCATCCTGCGCACTCTTCTCCGGCCGGTACCCGTAAGCGTTCGGCTCCAGTTCCGCTTCCCAGATCGGTTCCAACACCAATTTCGCGGCAGTTTGCGCCACTCGGTCCCGGATTGTCGGAATCCCAAGCGGACGCTCCCCACCACTGGCCTTCGGGATCATTACCCGCCTCACCGGTTGGGGTTTGTATGTCTTGCTACGCAGTTCCTCTCTGAGCCCGTTGATCCATTCCTCCAACCCTCGCCGCTCGATGTCCTGAAAGCTCTCCCCATCCACCCCTGGCGCTCCCTGATTGGCTCGCGCCAGCTCATAGGCATGGATCAGAATGTCTTCCCGGTACACCTTGTCGTAGAGCTGATAGAAACGAAACTTCGGCTCATTCTTCGCCTTCCGATACAGCTTGATCTGAAGTTCCCGTATCTTACCCGGTGTTGTCAGGCTCATCACCAATCACCGTTCCTTTCCCTCTTTTCAAGCACACTAGAAGTGAGGGCCCTTCCCTCCACCGGAGTTACCCGGCTTCAATGGTACATCTGACCCTCTCCGACGCCTGGATGGTCCGGCATCCTTACGATGCCGTTCGAGATTCGCTACTCCTCGACCATCTCGGGCCTCCCCCACTGACGCAGATTACCTTCCTGGCATGCCGTGCTCACTACCCCGGTGGTCCGAAAGGTGCAGATGGTTATCTGTTGTTGACGCGCCCCCGCGCCGGGCTCTTCCCCTTCGGCTTCGGCCTTCCCCGATCTTGTGACGGGTCGGCACCACATTGTCGCTTTCGAGGCCTGCTCAAGCTTCACACACGTTACGGCCTGCGAGGTCGCTCGCCCGCCAAAAGCGGGCTTTGTCGCGAGGCTCCAGTGAGATCCGTTTCCAGAACTCACTGCTCGCCAGCTATCGAATCTAACCATCAACTGTTCGAGTGGGTCCTTCCCCCACTGGCAATCTGCCCACTTGGGGCGCACACACTCCTGTCGAGGCTCGTGCCCGGGACCGGTGGATCGCCCCTGGAGGATCATAAGCGCTTGACCCCGCCTTCACCGCGCATTTTCGTTCACTTCGCCCTGCACCGAAACGATTCTCGGCCGGTGCGCGGCGCCAAGATGCGAAAGTGAACAGTGATGCGGCTAGCCTGAAGCCTGGCGCCACGGTGACTGCAGTCGAAGCGGCGGTGACCCGATCGTGGCTACGCGAGGATGTCCTTGGCCACGACGCCATGGACGTCGGTGAGGCGGAAGTCGCGGCCGCCATAACGGTAGGTCAGCTTCGTGTGATCGAGACCGAGCAGATGCAGGATCGTCGCGTGCAGATCGTGAAGATGGATCTTGCCCGAAACGGCACCGCCAGAAAGCGGGTCCGTACCGCCATAGCGCAGACCGCCCTTCACACCACCGCCGGCCATCCACATCGTGAATCCGCGGTTGTTGTGATTGCGCCCATCGCTCGATTGGCCGTTGGTGGTCCGGCCGAATTCCCCGCCCCACACGAGCAACGTGTCCTTCAACATGTCGCGCTGCTTGAGGTCGGCGATGAGCGCGGCAATCGGCTGATCCGTCTCGCGCGCCGTCTGTGAGATGCGCTGGCGAAGATTGTTATGGTGATCCCAATTGCCATGGCTGATCTCAATGAATCGCACCCCTGCCTCGGCGAGCCGCCGCGCCAAGAGGCACTGCGTCCCGAAGTCGCGCGTCGCCGGAGTGTCGAGCCCATACATCTTGCGTGTCGCGTCCGTTTCGCCCTTGAGGTTCAACACGCCGGGAACCGCACTCTGCATCCGGAAAGCGAGTTCGTAGGACTCGATGATGCCGTCGATCTCGGGATCGATCTTCGCTTTCTCGAGGTAGCTCTTGTTCAGTGACTGGATGAGATCGATCTGCTTGCGCTGCGTGCCCTGCGCGAGTTCCTTGTTCTCGATGTTGGGGAGTTTGCCGACACGGGTTTGATAAGGGGTGCCCTGATAGGCCGCGGGAAGAAACGCCGACCCGTAGTTCTGCGCACCACCCAGTCCAGCCGGATTGATTGTGATGAAGCCAGGCAGATCCTGATTCTCCGTGCCAAGGCCGTACACCACCCAGGCTCCAAGGGACGGGCGCACGAAGTTGAAACTGCCCGTATGTAGATGGATGGTGGCCTGCGGGTGGGCCGGAGAATCGGTGTGCATGCCGTTCAGGATGCAGAGGTCATCGGCCTGTTTCGCGACGTTTGGGAACAGTTCGGAGATGTACTGCCCGCTCTGGCCATGCTGGGCGAACTTGTAGGCGGGCGCCATCATGGACGGCGACTTCTCAGCGGCAGCGGCGAGTTCGGCGCTGTATTCGAAGGTTTCGTACTGGCTCGGCGCTCCTTGCATGAAAAGGAAGATGACGCGCTTCGCCTTGCCGGGGAAATGGGCGGGCTTCGAGGCAAGCGGGCTCTTGTAGGCAGTTGCCGCGGAAGCAAGACTGGCAAATGCCAGGTACCCGAAGCCGCCGCCCCAGGACTGAAGTAACTCGCGACGATTCAGCGGCGCCCTCAATGAGTTCTGCATGACATTTCCCTTCTTCGAATGTTAGCTGCGGTACCGGAATTCGGCGCTGGCGAACAAAGCCTGGTACAAACGCGCCCAAGCGTTTTTTTCGTCGTTCGCTTCGGTCAGCGATGACCGCATCGAGTCAATGAAGCTGAGCGATTGGTCGATCTCCTGAGAGGTGGCATCGCGCGAGAGCACCTGACGGTAGACCCGGAGCACTCGATCGCGCCCGGATTCGCCGCCGGCGAGCAGACGCTCCGCCGCAGCCTTGGAGTGATCCATCACCCATGGCGAATTCACGAGAAACAGAGCCTGCGTCGGGACAGTGGTCACATCGCGGCGCCCCTTCGTTTCACTTGGCTCGGGGAAGTCGAACGCTTCCCACATTTGTGGCAGAAAATTGCGGACAACCGGAACGTAAACACTGCGGTAGTTCACGTTTGTCGCGTAATCTTTTGGGTAAGTGCCGCGGCCGCGGCCCAAATCAAGCGCACGGGAGAACTCCATCGCGGGAGACTCGGCGGGGCGCTCCGCGTCCAACTTACCAGCAATCATCAGCACGGAATCGCGAATCGCCTCTACTTCCAGACGGCGGCGATTCTGCCGCCACAGCAGCTTATTGTCCGCGTCAATCCGGTGGTTGCGCTCATTGTGGGCCGTACCGAGCCGGTAAGTCCGGCTGAGCACGATTTCCCGGATCAGTTTCTTCGTGGACCAGTTCTGCTCCATGAATCGCACCGCGAGATAGTCGAGTAACTTCTGATTCGAAGGCTGTTCACCCATTTTTCCGAAATTATCCACGGTCGGCACGATTCCTGTGCCGAATAGGTGATGCCAGACGCGGTTGACCATAACTCTGGCGGTAAGCGGGTTCTCATTTCGCGCGAGCCACTTACCAAGCTGGAGGCGTCCACTTTCGCTGGGTGCGATTTCAAGACCCGTTTCGCCGGCCCGGCTTACCACTTGCACAAACCCGCGCCGCACCTGCCGCCCGAGCGCCTTCGGGTCGCCCTTGATGTGAATTTCGACGTCGTGCGGCCGTCCTTCGCGGACACCCATCGCGAGATCGCGGGGTAGCGGATAGCGGTCCATTTCAAAGAGCAGTTGCGTGACTTCCTGACGTAGTCTGGCCCCGGTTTGAACCGGGTTCTGCGCCGCCGGGCGCTGCCCCTTCGCGGCAGCCTTCTTCAACGCCGCACGCAGCGGTGCGGATCGCATCTGGTCAACCTCGGCCTTCAGTTCTTCCCAACGTTTTCGCTTCTCCGGATCCTGCATCCATGCGTCTTTGCCGGCCCCTGCCGGAAGGTCAAGTTTGGCCAGGAGGTTGATATTGAAATAGCTCACATTGTCACGAGGCCGGCGTTGCAGGCCCGAGAGCATTTCGGTACTGCGAAAGATCCCGGCCATCGCGTAATAGTCGGCGGTGGGAATGGGATCGAACTTATGGTCGTGACACCGCGCGCAGCCTACGGTGAGACCCAGAAAGGCACGGGACGTGGCATGGATCTGCTCATCCACAACGTCCATCCGGAACATGTCCGCGTTTTGCTCGATGAGGTCGTGCGAGCCCATCGCCAGGAAGCCGGTCGCGATGAGATTGCTGTTCCGCTCTGCCGGCGTCGCTGCCGGCAAGAGGTCACCCGCGATCTGCTGGAGAACGAATTGACTGTAGGGCCTGTCCTGGTTGAAGGCGTCGATCACCCAGTCGCGGTAGCGCCAGGCGTAGGGCATGACGTAATTGCGGCCACGCCCCACCGATTCGGCGTAACGCGCGACATCGAGCCAGTGCCGGCCCCATCGCTCACCATACTGGGGCGAAGCGAGCAGGCGGTCCACGACACGCTCATAGGCGCTGGGTTTCTTGTCTGCGAGAAAGGCCTGCATCTCTTCGGGCGCTGGCAGCAAGCCGGTCAGATCCAGGGTCACGCGGCGCAACCAGGTGGCACGGTCCGCATCAGGGACGGGCTGGAGGCCTTTCGATTCGAGTTGTGCGAGCACCAGACGGTCGATGTTGCCGAGTGGCCACTTGGCGTTCTTCACCTTGGGTGCGGCGGATTTTGCGGGCGGCTGAAAGGCCCAATAGTTTCTGCCTTCGGTGATGTTGACAGTGGTCTCTTTCCAGTCGGCTGCCTTGCCGTCTCGCGGATCCGGGGCGCCCATGGCGATCCATTTTTCGAAGTCGGCGATGACGCTGTCGGGCAGTTTGGCGGAGGGGGGCATCTTGCGGCCTTCGTGGCGTAGGGCAGGGAGAAGCGTGCCCTCATTGACTTTGCCGGGAACCACGGCGGCACCGCCGGCTCCGCCCTTTCGAATTCCTTCCCGGGTGTCGAGGAAGAAGCCGCCCATTGCGTTCTTCGAACCGGCACCGTGACAGGCATAGCAGTTTTTCGATAGCACGGGACGGATGCGGGTCTCGAAGAATTCGAGGCCTTCGGCCGGTGGCTTCTCCACGGTTTGGCACAAAGCAACGCCAATTGAGAAAAGGATCGAGAGGACAACACCCAGCCAGCGCATGACGAGTATTTAATCACAGATTTTCAGGGAAAGTTGCGGTCTCGGCAGGCAGCGGCCAGCGGTCGGCTATCAGGGCCGGAGCGGGGCGAGATCTCCGCTCATGGAACCTGAAACTTGATCTGGGCGGGAGCGATGTGTCGCCGGTTGGTGTGACGCAGGTGGCGCAATCTGGCCGAAATCGGGCAGCTCCGAGGCGGAAGTTTCTGGAGAGCCATCAGCCCGGTCAGCCTATTCAGCGGATGCACTCGGCCGTCACCGGAAGTCGCTACCTGAAAGTTCCATCCACGCACCGGCGACTTCGGCCGCGGCCGAAGAGCCTGGGCGGAGGATCGCTTTGCGCAAGCCTCGCACGGGGCGATCGAGTAGTTTCTTCGTGAGCCGTCCAGCGAGTTGCTCCATCAGTGCCTGCACATCGGCAGTGGCAGCCATCTCGGCCACGAGTTCCTGCTGGATTTGATCCGCTTCGGCATACCACTGCTTGACTGACGGCTCAACCATCAGCCACAGCATGCGGCTGCGCCAGCGGTCCATTTCGCGAGCAAGAATCTGTTCGGCGACCGGCAACTGCCGCATTCGGCGATCGAGCGCCGCGCTTTGCTCCTGGTCAAGAGCATCGACATCAAGCAGTGTTACGTCCGGGAGCCCGGCAATGGCGGCATCCGCGTTCCTCGGCACACCAAGGTCGAGCACGAGCAGCGGTCGGTGGCCCAAGGTGGCAGCCGCCTTCGAGCGAGCGTCGCCCAGGCGCTGCACCGAGAGTGCGTCGAGTTTGGCGGAGGCCGCCGCGATGATGACATCGGCGCGGCCGGCTTGGTGGAGGACATCGCCCCACTCGGCGCTTCGGGCGCGGAATCCGTGACCGTAGCTTGAGTCCTTGACGAGATCGTCAGCGGCGGCAAGCTGGCGTGCGCAGATGGTGAGCGCACGCGGTTGAAGCTTGACAAGATGACTGACTACCGCAGCCGCGGCCTCGCCGGCACCAAGCACCAGGATGTGTGCGGCGTAGGGGTCCGCCACTCGTTTGCGGATGGACCTCAGGACTGCGGCGCCAACGCCGGCTCCTCCGGCGGAGAGTTGCGCTTCGGCCCGCACGCACTTACCAGCGTGGATGGCCGATCGGACCGTGCATTCGAGCACCCGTCCTCCCATGCCGGCCTCGCGCGCGACATCCCAGGCCTTTCGCACCTGACTGAGGATCTGGCTGTCACCGAGGATCTGCGACTCCAGCCCCGCCGTGACGCGAAACAACTGCGCGACTGCTTCGTCCCCTTCCGCCTGATAGAGTTCGCACTTCTCGTAGAGAGGCCCTTGGGCGGGCCGGAAGGTCTTGAGGCAGCGAACAACAGCCGGAATGGCCGCCGCGCCCGATTCGCTGACAAAGTAGATCTCGGTGCGATTGCAGGTGGAGAGCACCATGCACTCGATGATCGCACCTTGAGCCGGCGTCTCCTCCCGCAGCAGACGCAGGAACTGCGCGGCTTCCGCGGCGGACATTCCGAGATGCTCGCGGATGGCGAGAGGAGCGCGGCGGAAGTCAACGCCGATTCGTACGAGGTAAGGTTGCATGGCAATGTCAGGTTGCATGGTGAAGGAACGGGTTGAAACAGCAAGGGCGGGAAGCGATTGTTCTGCCTCCCGCCCTTGGACTCATCGGCTGATTCGATTAGAGCTTGAACGCTCCAACCAGTTGTTGCAGTCCGCTCGCCATTTCGCTGAGCGCACGAGCCGCGCTTTGCGTATCGGTAGCACCCTGGGTGGTGTTCTGCGCCGCGGTCGCCACGCCGGTGATCGAGCGCGCGATTTCGGTTGCGCCCTTGGCGGCTTCCGAAAGATTGCGGCCGATTTCGTTGGTGGTGGCCGTCTGCTCCTCAACCGCGGATGCAATCATGTTCGAGATATCGTTGATCTGATTGATCACCGAACTGATGTCGCCAATCGCCTTGACCGCGCCCTTGGTATCGCCTTGGATCGCTTCGATCTTCTGGCTGATTTCTTCGGTCGCCTTGGCCGTTTCCTTGGCGAGTTCCTTCACTTCGTTCGCAACCACAGCGAATCCTTTGCCGGCCTCACCAGCCCGGGCCGCTTCGATGGTGGCGTTCAGAGCGAGAAGATTGGTCTGTTGTGCGATCGACGTGATGACCTTGATCACCTTGCCGATCTCGACCGACGAGTCGCCGAGTTTGCTGATGGTCTGGTTGGTCGAATCGGCCACACCGACAGCGTGCTTGGCGATGCGCGCGGCTTCATTGGAGTTCTTCGAGATCTCACGGATGGAGGTGAGCATTTCCTCGCTGCCCGTGGCCACGATGCCGAGGTTGCGCGACACCTGCTCACTGGCCGCGGAGACGACGTTGGCCTGAGTGGAGGTTTCGTTGCTGTTTTCCGACATCTGCTGGCTGATGGCGGTGAGCTCTTCGCTGGAGGCGCCCAGAGCTTGTGCGTTTTGTGCGATCTGCGTGAGGCTCTGCGCGAGATTGCGGAAGAATCCGTCGAGCGCGACTCCCATCTGGCCGATGGCATCGGTGCCGCTGACGGTGATCTCCTTGGTGAGATCGCCGACGGCGGCGGCCTTCACCACGTCGAGCATGCTGTCAACCTTGCGTTTCAACTCTTCCTGCACTTTGCGTTCGCGCTCAGCGTTGGAGAGCTTCTCGAATGCCGCGGACACGGTGCGTGCGACACCGCGAATCGCCTCGACACGGTTGGCCGAAAACCCGAGCCGTTCGGTAGAGAAACAATCCAATGTACCAACGACTTGGCCGCCGACCAGAATTGGGATTCCGAATCCAGCCTTCACACCAGCACGCAATGCGACCGGTCCTCGCACGCAGTCCTTCAACTCGGAGATATCCTCCACGGTGAAGATGTCACGGTTCTTCCAAGCGCGGCCATTCAGCCCCTCACCCTCGCGGAAACGCGCTTCGAGCGTGACCCGATGGAACTCGTCATTGACCGAGCCGGATTCGTTCACAAACTTCAGCACGTTGTGCTCAGGGTCCACTTTCCAGAAGGACCCATAGGCGAAGTGAAACACCGAGCGCAGGGAGTCGATGGCGAGCCTCGCAGCCTCCTCCGGCGTCGACGCACGAGCGATCGCTTCCAAAACGGAGTTGACAGCGATTCCATTTTCATTGGAGTCCTTCTGCTGGCGCTCCAGCAATACAGTCGGTGTGATCACGTCCCAGGTGACCATCGGCCCGAGATAATTGCGTGCATTGTCAAACAGCGGGCTCACCAACAGCGAAAGATACTCGTCGCCCAGCTTAATGCGTGCCTTGTGCGGCAGATTTTTCGGGTCGGAAAGGAGGCGGCGTTGGTGCTCCGGGCTCTTGTGGAAGATGTCGATCGACTTGCCGATGACTTCGTCGGCGCGGCACGGCAGCAGGTTCTCGATCTGCTTGAGGGTTCGTGACGAGGCGGGATTCATGTAACGGATGACGAAGTCGCGATCCGCCTGCATAATGTTGATCGGGGAGTTCTCCACCAACTGGCGGATCATATCGACTTCACCCGCCAGGCGCTTCTTCTCACTGACCTCTTCCCAGTTCACAATGGTGCCGACATAGTCACCCGACGGGCCGAAAATGGGATTGACATTGAGGTCCAGGATGAGATGGGCCACCTTGATCTCGGTCGAGATGGGAAGGTTCGCAGGATCGGACAAGGTGCGGCGAATCTGCTTCGCACGCGCACCGTGAAAGACATCGATCTTCGTGCCGACCAGTTCTTCGTAGGACACGCCGAACAGCTTCTCGACAACGTCGCTCATGTTCTGCATGATCTTGCGTGCCCGCTGGTTCATGTAAACCAGTGTCAGATCGCGGTCGGCCACGAACACGTTCGTTCCAAGATTTTCCAGGCCGCACTTCAGGGTGCGGAGCATGGAGGTGAGTTCTCCTCCGGCATCCGCCACGGCCACTGAGCCGGCATCATTCGTACGTTCCATTGTCAGCATGTGCTGCTTCGCATCCTTTCGTTGTTGAGGTTGTGCCGGCGGAGGGGTCTCACGCCTGGCGGGGTTTGCGGAGGGGGTGGTCACGATCTCCGGGGCGAGCGGCGCCACGGCCCCGAGGATTTCATGGATCGTGAGTTCGTCGACGCCGAGTTCCGCGAGCACGGCGCCGAGATAGGCCGCTACCTGGTCGAAGTGGCGCTGTTCGATCGAGAGGTGCGCATGCACGGGGCGCATGGCAGGGCCCCGATAGACTTCCGGGCCTCCCAGCGCCTGTCCGAAGAACTGGCATTGCTGGCTCTTCAGCCGCTCCAGATCGACCATGTCGAAGAACGAATGGAGTTCGGGATCGGCGAGGATCTTGCGGTAAAGCAGATCCACGGCGGCGCGAATGGCGGGCGCGCCTCCAATCCGGTCATAGATGGAGTCCAGCACGGCCGTCGTGCCCCGTTGACTGCTGGCCGGTTGACTGCTGGCCGGTTGGCTGGTGGCGCGGGGTGCCGTGGCCGGGTTGTTCCTGTTTCTTGATGGCATCGCGATCTTCCCTTCGTAATCCGTTGTGGCTGCGCGTCTTCGAACTCCTCAATTCGGCAACCCGACCTGAAGCACGCGTTCGGTGTCAAGCGCCAGCAGCAAGCGTCCGTCGAGCTTGTAGACGCCGGCAATCATCTCCCGCAACTCGCGCGGCGTGTTCTCCGGAGGATGTTCGTGGACATCGGGACGAACTTCGAGCACATCTCCGATCTCATCGACGAGCAGGCTCACTGCTCCATCCTCGGAACGGATAACAACGTTCATTGGATTCTGGCCCGCGGCGCGCGGCGCCAGACGGAGCCGTTTGCGCATGTCAATCGCGGTCACGATCTGTCCTCGCAGATTGATCAATCCCTCCACCAGGTCGGGGGCAAGTGGAACCCGCGTCATTTCCTGGTAACGGAGCACTTCCTGCACCTGCAGGACCTCCACGCCGAAGAACAAATCCCCGACAAAGAAGGTCGAGAACTGGCAGCGGGCGGAGTTTTCCTGGCCTTTAGCGGGCGTTGTGAGACTCATGTTCGTTCACCGTTGTTCTTAGTTCACCGTTGTTTCTGGCTTGTCAAACTCCGGACGCTCAGCGTGCCGCAAATGCAGGCTGTTCGGCCGTCTGCACGGCCAGCCTCAGCCGTTCGATGGAACGGAGCATCCCTTCCCGGTCAAACTTCTCAAGCAGTTCGTCGAAGGCGTCGCCGCCGGGAGCGGTGGTGTCGTGGCCTGATGCGAGGGCGACAATCTTGGCCGAGGCAATCTGACGCCGCGCCTGCTCGGCAAACGCCACGCCACCGCCGCCGGCGAGATCGAGCGAAACCGCGGCGACATCTACCGGGAAGCGCTGAATCCGGTCGAGCGCCTCCGAGACGGTTCCGGCTTCGATGACCTTGTGTCCTGCCATCTCGAGCGAATGCCGGACCAGCCCGCGGGCAAACTGTGAGGACTCGGCCACAAGGACGTGTAACGCGCGCTGGCCGGCCTTCTTCTTGTTCGCCCAAACGTTGTCCGACGAGATCACCGCATGCAAATCAAGGAAGTCGGTCACGCGCTGGCCCACGACCGCCGAACCAAGCAGACCATGCTGCGCCGACTGCTGCCGTGCAACCACCGCATCCTCGACGATATCGACGATCTCGTCCACCAGGATTCCGATCCTCTGTTCGCCATCGGCAAACACAATCACGGGCACGGGATCGACGTTGTCGGCGAGATCCGAACCATAGCCGCCGAGGCAGGAATTGAGCGGCAGAAGCGGCAGAATCTGTCCGCGGTATTGCACCACCATCTTGCCCGAGGCGTGTTCGATCTTTCCGCGCGGGAACTCCTCAAGCCGCGCCACCAGAGACAGCGGCACCGCCAGGCGCTCATAGCGGCCCGAACGGAAGAGCAGCAGGGTCTGGCGCTCGGATTCGGCATCGCCCTGATGGGCATCCGACCGGCCCGAGTCGCGCAGCTCGGAGAGGACACCGCTCTTCAGGCCGAGACCGAGCACGTCGAGAATCAGGGCTACTTTGCCATCTCCCATGATGGTGGCGCCCGCATACCAACTCAGTCCCTTGAGTTGCTTGCCAAGGGGTTTGACCACGATTTCCTGCGTGTCGTGAATGCCATCAACCACGAGTCCGAACTGCTTGTCTTCGGCCTGCAGGATGACAATATTGAGCACATCGGCCGAGCCTGCGTTCGTCTCCGGCGACATCCGGAGAGCCTCGTTGAGGTACACGATCGGCAGGAGGTTGCCCCGGCGGCGATACACCGGCATGCCATGAATCCGTTCAATGAGCCGGCGGCCGGCTTCGCCCTCAAGCCGGACCAGTTCGAGCAGGCTCACCTGCGGAATCACGAAACGCTCTCCACCGCTCATCACCACAAGCCCGGGAATGATCGCCAGAGTAAGCGGAATCTTGATTTTGACCGTGGTGCCGTGCCCGCCGCGCGACACCAGGTCGACAGTGCCGCCAATCTTCTCGATATTCGTCTTGACGACATCCATGCCAACGCCGCGGCCGGAGATATTGGTGACTTGCTCGGCCGTCGAGAAGCCGGGCTGGAAGATGAGGTGCAGCGCCTCACGCTCGCTCATGCGTTCGGCCTGTTCCCTGCGAATCAGCCCCTTCTGAACGGCCTTCTGTTTCACGCGCTCGGTATCAATTCCGCGGCCATCATCGGTGATCTCGATGTTGACCTGCCCGCCCTCATGGAAGGCGCGGAGCAACAGTTTGCCCTGCGGTGCCTTCCCGGCGTTCTGGCGTTCGGCGGGAGTTTCCAGACCGTGGTCGCAACTGTTGCGGACCAGATGCGTGAGCGGGTCCTTGATCGCTTCAATGATGCTCTTGTCGAGTTCCGTCTCGGCGCCATCCATGTCGAGCTGAATGCGCTTGCCGCACGATGAGGCAAGGTCGCGGACCACGCGCGGCAGTTTGTTCCACACCACGCCGATGGGCTGCATACGCGTCTTCATGACGCCTTCCTGCAACTGTGTGGTGATGAGATTGAGCCGCTGTGAGGTGGCGTTGAAGGTGGCGTCCTCCTGGCGGGCATTGAACTGAAGGATCTGGTTTCGCGCCAGCACCAGTTCACCGACCAGATTCATGAGACGGTCCAGAAGTCCGACATCGACTCGAATGGTGGAGTCGGCCGCCGTTGCGCCCTTGGAGGCGCTGGCATCACCTTCCTGTCCAGCGCGGGAGCCCGCGTCAGAAAGAGAAGGCGTCTTTCCGTTGTTCGGGTCCACAAGCGGAGCAATACTGGACTGCACGGGATCTACGGCTTGGCTCACGGAATTGCTGGTCTCCTCGTAAATTGAGTTCGAAGGGGTCATCCAGTTCTGCGCCGGTGAACCCGGGTCGTCCAGCGGCGTCTCAAGCACGGATGGTGCGGCCGGACTTGGTTGAACACTCGGAAGCGGTCGTGAGGTGTCCTGTGGCGTGCGCTGTGGCGCTTCTCCTGGTGGCGGGGGCGCCGTATCCTTGCCTTGATAGGCGAGGTTCAGACGGTTGAGAAGGTCCTCATGCAAAGCCCCGCTCTCGCTGCCGGAGGCTTCAATCGATTCGAGTTCCGCCTTGATGATGTCAATCATCTCGAGGATCAGACTGACGAGTTGCGGAGTGAGGCTACGCTCCTCGTTACGCACCTGGCTGAGAATGTTCTCGCCGAAGTGGGTGATCTTCTCGAGCATGGAGAAGCCGAGGAAGCCGCACGTGCCTTTGATCGTGTGGATGGTCCGGAAGATCGATGCCAGCAGCGAGGCGTCCTTCGGCCGCTTCTCGAGTTCGACCATCTCATTGTCCAAACGCGCCAGATTCTCACTGCTCTCGATAAGAAAGTCTTTGATTACTTCCTGGTCTTCCATAACCCTCCATTCACTTCCGATCACGGCCGCCAAACCCAGCACCCGTCTCCAAGACACACCAATAGCGCCATTGGAAACCCCGAATTCAAGCTCGCCTGGAGGCTGCGACGATGGCCACGAGCCCACCGCAACTCCGAGTCCACCGCAACTGCAAGCCACTGCAACTGCAAACCACCGCCACTGCGATCCTCCAGGGACAAAGCAGTAGCCGGCCAAACTGTCGAAGTGTGTTGTCGCAGAAAGCAGCCCACTGCCGGCCGCGCATGACCCCGGCCAGGCCACGTACTGCACTCATATTCAAGATCGGTTCTACAGACCCGCAGCTTTAACTTCTGAAGGGTAATCTTTTGTAATACGAGAGTAAGTGGCGCGCCCCACTTATTTCCGCCCGGTTAGCGCACGTCCGCTGACCACTTCGACGCCACAACGGGACGGTGCGCCCGCAGCCGGTTCACCAACACCGCGGGGTCAGATTCTACGAAAAACAGCTCCCTGTTGTTCTGCCTCAGGAAGCCGCACTCGACCGCCCGGTCGAGAAACGCGAGCAACGGATCATAGAAGCCATCGACATTGAGCAAGCCCGCGGGCTTTGTGTGAATCCCGATCTGCGCCCAGGTGAGGATCTCGAAGAACTCGTCCAGAGTTCCATAGGCGCCGGGCAGTGCAACGAACGCGTCCGAGAGGTCGGCCATCATCGCCTTGCGTTCATGCATGGTCTCGACGATATGCAGCCGGGTGAGCCCGAGATGGGCAATCTCGCGCTCCCGCATCGATCTGGGAATCACGCCGGTGACTTCGCCCCCGGCGGCGATCATCGCGTCGGCAAGCGCGCCCATGCATCCGACGCTGGCCCCGCCGTAGACGAGCCCAAGGCCGCTTTCGGCGAGAACCCGCGCCACGGAGCGGGCCGTCTCGAGGTACCTGCCGCCCTGCCCGGGCGAGGACCCACAGAACACGCAGACACTCCGTATCTCAGACCGCTGCATCAGGATCCCCGGCTTGGCGAGCTTCCCCGGCTTGGCGAACTTCAACGTCGAGCCTGCCTTTTGCGAGCCTCACCTTCAAGGCATCGCCCGCAGTTACAGCGGCGGCATCCTTCACCACCGCTCCGTCCGCGGACTGCACAATCGCGTAGCCACGATCGAGCACCCGCAGGGGACTCAGTTGATGTAACTGGGCTGTAAGTGGAGTAAGCCGGCGGCCGGCGGCCGCCAATAGCAAGCGCGCACGCTGCTCCAGCCGCGCCGCGGCCGCATCCCGGCGACGGCCGCCTTCCGCCAGGCGCAAGCGAAGATCCTGCTTTGCCAGGCGCGCCTCCAACTGCGCCAGCACACGTCGCCGGGCATCCATCGCCGAACGCAGCAAGTCCCGCGCATGAGCATCGAGTTCGTCCACACGCTGTTGCGCTTTCCCGATGCCCCGGTGTAAAGTCCCCTCGGCGCGATTTGTACTCAGTTGATGCAGCCGCCTGTCGAGCGATGCCATCCGGTAGCGCACGGTCTGTTCCAGGCGGCGGGTCAATGCGCCCATGCGTTCCACGAGTTGTTCCCGCGTGCCCGACACCAGTTCCGCCGCAGCCGACGGTGTGGGCGCTCGCAGATCCGCCACGAAATCCGCGATCGTGAAATCAGTCTCGTGGCCGACGGCGGAAATGACTGGCACCGCCGACGCAGCAATCGCTCTCGCCACGGGCTCTTCATTGAAGGTCCAGAGGTCTTCCGGCGAGCCGCCACCGCGCGCCACGATCATGACATCGGCCCATTCCGACTTGCTGAAATAGTCGATGCCTCTCACCACCTGCGCCGCCGATCCCTCACCTTGCACGAGCGCCGGATACAGCCGGATGTGAATGCCGGGGAATCGCCGGGTGAGCACGTTCACCATGTCCTGGATCACTGCGCCCGAGGGCGACGTGACAATGCCAATCCGCCGCGGATACGCCGGAATGGGCCGTTTGCGGGCCGCGTCGAAAAGCCCTTCCGCCGCGAGTTTCTTCTTCAGTTCTTCGAAGGCGAGTTGCAACGCCCCGAAGCCGCGGGGCTCAATTGCATCCACCAGCAGTTGGTACTCCCCGCGCTGCGCGTAAACATCAATGCGCCCGCGCACCAGCACCTCGACTCCGTCACGAGGTTTGAAGCGGAGAAAGCGGGCGGTTCTTGCGAAGCATGCGCAGCGGATCTGCGCAGCCTCGTCCTTCAACGAGAAGTAGATGTGACCCGATGCGGCAACCTTCACGCCCGAAATCTCACCCGCGATCCACAGATCCGAGAACTCGCTCAGTGATTCGCGAATCGCTTCGGTCAACTCGTTCACCGTAATCACCTGGCGGCGGGACTCAAACAGGAGCGGGATTTGCACACACACATCGTAGCAATCCCCTCACGAGCTCCTGAACAGCGCCTGATCAGCGATACTCAGGGGATGAAGCTCCCACCCGCGCCGCCTCCCGAAGAAGTGCGCAGCCTCGCGCTCGCCGTCATCGCGGCGGACAAGTTCCCGATGCTTGCCACGCTCGATGGCGATCAACCCCGCGTGCGCCCGGTCTCACCGGTGCGAACGGACGACTTCACGGTCTACGTTGCCTCCCTTCGCTCCTCGAACAAGACACAGGAAATCCACCATGTGCAGAAGGTGGAACTCTGCTATCTCACGAAAGACCATGATCAGGTGCGAATCACCGGAGTCGCGGAAAATGTTCACGATCTGAATTTGCGGCAGGACATCTGGGAAACGAACCCGCTTCTGCGCACGTACCTGAAGTCGCCGGACAACCCGGATTTCATGCTGTACCGCATCGTGCCGAAGCATGTGCGCTACATGCGAGAGTGGGCGCTGGAGTACTTCGATGTAGATATCGACGCCTGATAAGATTCACTGCGATGGCATTCCTCCTCCTGCTCATTGCATCGCGGCTGTCCGGAGTTCAGGCCGCGGAGATTTCCGTTTCTGCCAAAGGCGGTGCCGCTGCGATCGAAAAGGCTCGTGACCAACTGCGCGCCAGCGGTGGCACAATCCTGCTGCGAAGCGGTGACTATTACGTGCCGCGTAGTATCGTGTTTGACGCTCGCGATTCCGCGGGCCTGACCGTGCGTGCCGAAGCTGGAGTTCGATTACTCTTCGGCGAACGCCTTACCAAGTGGCGTCCTGTCATGGACAGCGCGATTCGATCGCGGCTTACACCGGAGGCACGCAAGCACGTCCGCGTCGCTACGGTCCCAGGCTTTGGCGGATTCGCAGCACGCGGCTTCGGCCGCAATCATCTTCCCTCGCACCCGGAGATCTTCTCCGATGGCCGCCGGATGACGGTCGCGCGCTGGCCCAACGAAGGTTTCGTGCGCATGGGTGAACCCGCGGACTCCGAGCCGCGGGATGACGGACGTAAGATCGGACGCCTTCCGCTTGGCTTCCGCTACACGGACGGACAGCCATGCTTGAAGAACTCGATACGCCCGGTGGGTACTATCTCGATCCCGCGCCCGTCTACTTTTGGCCTCCGCCGGACCCGCGGAAAGCCGAAGTGCTGATCTCCAGGATTCACGCTCCTCTGATCGAGGTGAAGGGCCCGCGCAACCTCACGATCGACGGGATTCGTATTGAGGCGGCCCGCGGACACGCAGTGACCGCTGACGGCGGTGAGCAGGTCACGTTGCGCAACATCCGAATGCGCAATTCTCGGCAACTCCGGTGTGCTGATCACGGGAGGACGCGGCCATGCGGTGGAGCGGTGCGAGATCTCGCATACTGGCGACAGCGCGATCGAGATCACAGGAGGCGACCGCGGCACACTCACCCAAGCCGGACATCGCGTGGAGGACTGCAACATCCATCACATGGGCGAATGGGTGCGCACCTACAATCCGGCCGTGAAGCTGAACGGCGTTGGGAGTCGCGTAGCGAATAACGAAATCCACGCCGCGCCGCATGCGGGCATTCTGCTCACCGGCAACGATCACGTGATCGAGCGCAATCACATCCATCATCTTGCGCTGGAAACCGGCGATGTCGGCGCGAACTACATCGGCCGTGACTACACCGAACGCGGCACCATCGTGCACCACAACTACATCTATGACCTCGGCGGCGTAGGGCTTGGATCGATGGGGCATCACGTCTGGGTGCGCATCGAACCGGTACTGCCCAGATGATCCAGTGACACGAGGTCAGATGGCGCTGTTTCTGGTGAGGGGAGGATTCAATGAGTTGCTGGTGATAAAGACTCCGCCAGTCCGCGAGTTGCGATGGCCGGACAGAGCCTCGAAGTCGCGATTGTTGGGTTGGGAACCGGTTTTGCGCCAGGGACCACCCAGGTGAGCGCCGGCAATGGTATCACGGTATCGAATGTGGTTGTGTCGAGTGGGTCTCTGGTGCGTGCGCAGTTGGCCGTTGCCGCCGGGGCCGCGTTGGGTCCGCGATCGGTCATCGTGAAAACGGGCAACGAGGAAGCGACGTTGCCGAACGCTCTTCTGGTCACCGCATCGCAATAGGGATCGACGGAAACCGGGCACCAGCCTGACTTTCGGTTGGGACACAGCAGGCCAGCTCCCCGTGTACGACATAAAGTATTCCGGACAACGTACGACGGAGAGAGGATGATCCCGTTCGTTGGCCGACTGCGCTGTAAAGGACAAAAGGGCTGATTGCCAGTCCTGATCAAGCAGCCGGCCGCGTTGCCAACCCCTAGGTTCCCCGCGGCCGATTCTTCGATTACTGTACATTATTGTATGATTTAAGAATGCACCGTTATCCGGAACAACTTGTGATCCCCATGCGCCGCGACTTGACGCAATATGGCGTCGATGAGGCGCGCACTCCTGAAGCCGTCGAGGAGGCCCTGGGACCTCAGAGCGGCACCGTGTTGCTGGTCATCAACTCGGTGTGCGGATGTGCGGCGGGCAAGGCTCGCCCGGCCGTGGGTCTTGCGCTGAATCACGCCAACCGGCCCGAGCGCGCCGTCACCGTTTTTGCGGGCGCCGACGTCGAAGCCGTGCAGCATCTGCGGGCATCGAAGCTGGCCGCTGTGCCGCCGTCCTCTCCGTCAATGGCGCTCTTCCGCAATGGCGAACTGGTGTTCGTACTGCATCGCCGCGACATCGAGACGAGCGAAGCGCCGATGATCGCACAGCGGCTCACCGCGGCTTTCGATCAATACTGCGCCAAGGCGAACGTCTAATCTCCGCGCGCTTCTCTCCGCAAGCTCGGGCCGGGCTCACCCGCAATTCGTCCAGCGGGTGAGCCCTTCGTGTTTTCGACCGCACCAGACCGCAGTAGCATAAATAGACATGCGCGCCATCGCTCTTCTGATGCTTTCCGCCGCTGCCTACGCGGGCCCTTCGGATGCCGTGGAGCAGATCTTTCGCAGCCAGTGCGCCAAGTGCCACGGCGCGGGCGCGACGCTCAGCGGCTTCGATCTGACATCGCGCGAAGGGATCGTGAAGGGCGGCAATCACGGCCCTGCCATTGTTGCCGGCAAGCATCGCGAGAGCCGCCTGTATCAATGGGTGGCGGAGGGGAAGATGCCTCCCGGGAAACGCCTCGCAGCCGCCGAGGTCAGGCAGATCGCCGAGTGGATCGATGCGGGCGCGCCGTGGGGATCTTCCAGTTCGGCGGCCCCAGTACAACGCAAGTGGTGGGCCTTCGAGGCTCCCGTGAAGCGCGGTGCCACATCGATCGATTCCTTCATCGAAACAAAACTACGCGAAAATGGTTTGGCCCTCAATCCACCGGCCGACCACCGCACTTTGATTCGCCGGCTCTCCTTCGATCTCACGGGACTTCCTCCCGACGCCTCCGACTACGCACTTCCCTACGAGCAGGCCGTGGACAAGTTCCTTGCTTCTCCGCACTACGGCGAACGTTGGGCGCGGCACTGGCTGGATGTGGTGCGGTTCGGCGAGACCGATGGCGGCGAGCACAACTACGAACGCTTTCAAGCTTGGCCGTATCGCGATTGGGTGATCGAAGCCCTGAACGCGGACATGCCGTACGATCAGTTCGTTCGCGAACAGATTGCCGGTGACGTGATGGCACCTCACGATGCGAAGCGCATCGCGGCAACCGGCTTTCTGGTCGCGGGTCCGTGGGATTCGGTGAGCGCGGTGCTCAACAAGGACGCGAACCTGAAACTGCAGGCGCGGATGGATGAACTCGATGACATGGTGACGACCACGGCGCACAGTTTTCTCGCCATGACGGTGAACTGCGCGCGATGCCACGATCATAAGTTCGATCCCATTCCGGCGCGCGACTACTACCGCATGACCGCTTTCTTCACGAGCGTGGGATTCGGCGATCGCGACACGGGCAGCGCGGAAGAACGAAAGCGCGTGGACGATGTGTTGAAGCCGCTGCGCAGCGAGATGGCGGCTCGCCGGCGGGAATTGAGCGACATGGAAGATGTTGTGCGCACGCGGATGCTCGCGGCACGTTATGAGGCGTTCGATCGCGAGCGGGCGGCGCAGCCACGGCGCATTCCCGTGAACCCGGTGTGGAATCGGAACAGCTTCGCCTCTGTGCGCGCGAAGCATTTTCGACTCGTGATTTCAGGTCATGCGGGCAAGAAGGCGCAGCTTGCGTCTCTGGAGTTGTTGCCAGCACAGCATCGTATTACGACATGGACGGCGCAGGAAGCAGCCTCGGCCGACAAGCCGCAGATCGTCCGCATCGAGTTGCCGCAGGCAGCGAGTGTCAATGAGATCCGCTGGGCAACCGACAACGAACGCGGGGCGCGCGACGGGTCGATCAACGTCTATCGCTTCGAAGCGTCGGAGGATGGAACAAGCTGGCGCACGCTGTGCAGTTCCATGGATCACGTCGGCGGCCAGGAGTTGGATCTGCCGGTTGTGGAGGACGCCGAACTCGAAGCGGCAATCGATCCCGGCTTGCGCGCAAGACGCAGAGAGTTGCTGGCGGAGATCGATGGGCTGCAGAAGAAGATCGATGCGGCGCCGTCGCTGAAGCTCTACGCCGCAAAGCCCAGGGAACCCGAGAAGGCTTACATTCTCGAACGCGGCAACGTGGCGCGGCGTGGCGAGGAAGTGGCGCCGCAAGCATTGAGCGCCATTGGCCTGGATACTCCGGCCATCGACAGTGCCGATCCCGGGGCGCGGCGTCTTGCGCTGGCCAACTGGATCGCCGATCGCCGCAATCCGCTCACCGCGCGCGTAATCGCCAACCGCCTTTGGTATTCGCACTTCGGCAACGGCATCGTAAATACACCGAGCGACTTCGGCGTGAATGGCGACCGGCCCTCGCATCCGGAGTTGCTCGACTGGATGGCGGTCTCGCTGATGGAGAACGGCTGGAGCTTGAAGTGGCTGCACCGCCAGATCGTGCTCTCGAAGACATACCGTCAGTCTTCGGCGTTTCAGGAGAAGGCTCATCGGATCGACGCAGGCAACCGTCTGCTGTGGCGCATGCCGCTCAAGCGCATGGACGCCGAAACGCTCCGCGACTCGATTTTATGGGCTTCCGGAAAGCTCAACCCGCGGATGGGCGGACCGGGGTTTCAACTTCAGAAGAAGGGCTCACGAGGTTCCTACATCTACAAGGCGCTGGATGTGGAAGGCCCGGAGGTTTGGCGCCGCGCGATCTATCGCTTCGTGGTGCGCGGAGGCGAGCGCATCATGATGGACAGCTTCGATTGCCCGGATCCGTCAGTCGCCACGCCGCAGCGCGCCATCAGCAATACGCCGGTGCAAGCGCTCACGCTGCTGAACAATGAGTTCGTGATTCGCCAGGCAGGCTACCTTGCCGAGCGCCTGACGTCGGAAGCAGGACCGCAGGGTGCGGTGACCAAGGCGTACGAGATTCTCTACGGCCGCAAGCCAACCGACCATGAGTTGGCACGCGATCGCAAGTTTCTGGAACAGCAACCACTCGCGGTCTACTGCCGCGCTCTTTTCAATTCGAATGAGTTTGTCTATGTCCCCTAACATGCGCTTCAGCCGTCGCGATCTTCTATGGCACCTTGGTGGCGGAGGCGTTGGGCTTGGCCTTGCGCAACTGTTCGCCGGACGCGCGGAGGCCGCAGGCACGCACTTCCCCGCGAAAGCGAAGCGTGTGATTCTCATCTCGCTGCCAGGCGGGCTGAGCCACATTGACACCTTCGACTATAAGCCCGAGCTGGCGCGCAACCACGGCAAGGAGACCCAGGGCGCGAACACCATCACGCCGTTCTTTGGAAAGCGCGGGACCATCATGCGCAGCCCGTGGCAGTTCAAGCCATACGGCAAGCATGGGAAGATGATTTCGGATCTGATGCCCCACCTGGCACAGCGGGCGGATGATCTGACGTTCGTTCATTCGATGGTGAGCCGCAGCAACGCGCATGGCCCGGCGATCTTCCAGATGTCGACGGGCTTCATCTTTCAGGGCTTCCCGTCGGTTGGGTCGTGGATCAGCTACGGGCTTGGCTCAGAGAACGAAAACCTGCCGTCATTCGTGGTGCTGCCGGATGCACGGGGTCTGCCGCCCTGCGGAGTTGCGAACTGGGGCAATGGTTTTTTGCCGGCTGCGCATCAGGGTGTGATCTTTGGTGGCGAGCAGCAGCCGATTGCGGATCTGCGTCCGCCTTCGCGCATCACGGAACCGCAGCAGGCCGCGACCTACGATCTGCTGACGCAGATGAATAGTTCGCACCTGGAGTCGAACCCCGGTGAAGATGCACTGGTGGCTCGCATCAAGGCATATGAACTCGCCGCGAAGATGCAGGTGACCGCGCCGGAGGTGACCAGCATCGCGGGTGAGACCGAGAAGACGAAAGAGATGTATGGCTTGAACCATGCGGCTTCGCGGGCATTCGGCTACAACTGCCTGCTGGCGCGGCGGCTCATCGAACGGGGCGTGCGATGCGTGCAGCTCTTCAATGGAGGACACTTCGGCACGCCGCGCGTGAACTGGGACGCGCATGAGGATCTGGTGGCGAATCACTCCAAGAATGCGGAGACGTTCGACAAGCCGGTGGCCGGACTGATTGCCGATCTGAAGCAGCGCGGCATGCTGGCGGACACGCTGGTCGCGATCACGACGGAGTTCGGCCGGCTACCCATTAGCGAAGGGCTTGGTGAAGGCGGACGGGACCACAATCCCGAAGGCTACACGTCGGTGCTGGTGGGCGCGGGATTGAAGCCGGGGTTCAGCTATGGCGCGACCGACGAACTCGGCTACAAGGCGGTGTCTCCCACAACGGTCTACGATTTCCACGCCACGATTCTGCAGTTGATGGGCATTGATCATACGAAGCTCACCTACTATCACAACGGCCTGCAACGGAGGCTCACCGACGTGCATGGGCATGTGATCAAAGACGTGCTGGCATGAGGCTGATCGTACTCGCGGGCCTGCCGGGCACAGGCAAGAGCACGCTGGCAGCGGCGCTGGCGCCACGTCTGGATGGCATCATCCTGAACAAAGACACGGTGCGGGCAGCGCTGTTTCCAACGGAGCTTGTGGAGTACAGTTCCTCGCAGGACGATTTCGTGGTCGGGCTGATGCTGGAGACCGCGTTCTATCTGCTCATGAAGAATCCGCGGCGAGCCGTGCTGCTGGACGGGCGCACCTACCGGCAGAAGTATCAGCTTACGGCGGTGCGCATGTTCTGTGAGCGCAGACAGATTCGTTGCGACGTGATCGAGTGCGTGTGCCCGCGGGAGGTCGCGCTGGCAAGGCTCGCCGCCGATGAAGCAGCAGGGAGCCATCCGGCGCGCAATCGCAACCGCGAGCTTTACGAACAGCAGGCTGCGTCGTGGGAAGGAATCGATGGGCCGAAATTCGCCGCGGACACGAGCGGTGGCATTGAGGAATGCACGAGCCGCTGCCTGGCATGGCTTGCAGGGCTGTGACCGGTTTGGGATGTTGATTACGCCTCCCTTGATCAGGAGGGAAGGTGCCTGCGGTTGCGATTTACTATGTCTGCCTTTTGGGTGTGCTGCCTGCCATCGCGTGGGCCGTGTGGGTGGGCGTGGTGATGACGCTGGTCCATCAACAGACGCTGGGCGGCATGGCGCGGCTGGCCTTGCGATCGTTTCTCTCGATCGGGACGCCATGGTTTCCCGCGGTGGTGTTGTTGCTTATGGCAATGACCGGCGCGTGGGTCGTGGCGGGCGTGCTGCCTTCGATTCGGAGCTATGGGTATGTGGCGACGGCGATCTTCGGATTGGCATCGATTCTGTATGCGATGGCCGTGATGCCCGGCCGTGACGCGTGGGCATACGTGCTGATGATGCCGGCGCTGGCCGCGTCCATTGGCAGCGCGATGTTGGCGATGCGCACGTGGTTATGAGTTGGCGCGAAGACCGAGCCCGGGGCCCTTCGGTAGCACGAGCTTTCCGTTCACGACCTTCACACCCGTGTAAGGATCGTTGCCGATGAGGAGATTGCCGTCGAGGTCGGCATAGTCGACCAGCGGGGAAAGATGAGCCGCCGCCGTGATGGTGCAAGAACTCGACACCATGCATCCGAGCATTACCTTCAGACCGAGCGATCGAGCCATGTGGATCATGCGCAGAGCCTGCTGGGTGCCGCCGCATTTGTCGAGCTTGACATTGATGCCATCGAAGGCGCCGGCGAGCTTGGGGATGTCCGCCGGATAAAGCGATGCCTCATCGGCGAAGACTGGAATGTTGACCTTGCCGCGCAGCCAGCGATGCTCTTCGATCATGTGTGCGGGCATCGGCTGTTCGATCAGTTCCACGCCTTGCGTCTCCAGCCATTTGATCTTTCGAAGGGCTTCCTCCTTGGTCTTCCATCCTTCGTTGGCGTCGACACGCAATGGCTTCTTCGTGACGCTGCGAACGGCGGCGAGCGTGGCTTCATCCGTTTCGAGACCCACTTTGATTTTGAGTACCGGATAGGCTTCGGCCTCGCGTACCTTCTGCCTGGTGGTTTCGGGATTGTCGATGCCAATGGAGAAGGTGGTGAGCGGAGCGTCGGCGGCATCGCATCCGAAGAGCTGATGCAGGGGCATGCCGGCCTTTTGCGCGACCCAGTCCATCACCGCGATGTCGATGGCGGACTTCGCGGCCCACTCGCCTTCGATGCGGCGGAAGACTTCGGCGAGGACCTTGTGGTAGTGACGAAGGTCGGTGTTCGCGAGGTAATCCTTTACCGACTCGATGGCCTTCTGGGCGGACTGCGCGGACTCCTTGTAACGCACAATGGGCGCGCCTTCGCCGGTGGCTCGAATCCCGTCTTTGTGAATGCGCACGTGGATGGTGTCGCGAAATTCGCTCGACGACATGACGGTGGTCCAGGTGTGGCGCAGCTTGAGACGCTTGATCTCGGTTTCGACTGCTGGCGCCGCGGCAGGCAATGGCAACGCAGCCGCGCTCGTTGCGGCAAGGAAGGATCGACGGTTCACTTCAACCTCCTACAGCCGACAAGAATCTTGGTCCAGTGCTCATCGGCGAGACGGCTGATCTGCACCACGGGATTCGTGTTCGTGGAGGCGTGAATGAACTCGCCATCGCCGATGTACATGCCAGTGTGGGTGATGCGCTTTTCGGAAGGTCCGAAGTAGAGCAGGTCGCCGGGCGCGAGTTCCTCTTTCGTGATCGTCAGCACACCACTCCAATGCGCTTGCGGCCCCGCGTCACGAGGCAGTTGCTTCCCCATGCGGCGGCAAAGCATCTGCGTGTATCCCGAACAGTCATAACCGAAGCTCGACGTGCCGCCCCATGTGTAAGGCAGGCCGAGAAAACGTTTCGCGAGGGCGATCATCTCCGGCACGGCAAGCGTCTTCACGTCGAAGGTGACATCGCCGCGCTGCACGTAGGCCGCGCGATCATCGGGAAGACGAACCTGGATCCAGCGTCGGTTGTCGTCCTGCGGTTCACTCACCACTTCGAGCCGCGTTTCATAGGGGACGGTGAGAAGGGGCGCGTGTTTGGTGACGCTGGGGGTGCGGTAGAGGTGGGCCATCAACGATTCGACCATCACGGCACGTTGCGAGTTCGCGTACGCGCCGGGCTTCACGGCGGCAGCGGGCACCCAGCCGAGGTAATCATCGGCGGTGCGAATGCGCAACCAGCCGGACTGCTGTTCGACGATGGAGACGGGAGCCCCGTAGATGGCCTGTGAAACGACGTCGGCATCTTCGGTGGGCTTGCTGTACATGTTCGCCACCGGGCGCAGAATCACACCGTCGCTCCCCGCCATGAGCAGGAAAGCGGCAACGCTGAAGAGCATCTTTTCATTGTCCCACTGCCGTGGGTGGTGTTGCCGTTTGGGAACGGTGGAGCGGGTGCGGCGCATGGATCCGCTCCCGCCCGGAGGCGTCCCGATGAGTGGGGACGCGGCAAGATTGCCGGCGCTACGGCAACAGCACGAGAGCACCGGGCACTTTGGATCTCCAGTGTAACTCGCTCGCTGTTCAGCTACGTCTACGAGCGGCCAGCCCGGAAGCACTTCCGATGGTGGCACAGTTGGGCAACCCGCAGCCGGCTGAAACAGATGATGCTCCGACGGCGTTTTGAGAACATCATTGCTTACCGACACCATCGAATCACCAATGGCCGGTAGCGAGCCGCTCAACTCGAAGATCCACTGGGAAAGTACACCGTACGCAGATTTCGCAACAAACGATATTTCATCAATGCCATCTACTTCCATTGTGCGGGCTTGGGGTTCGCTCCGTAGCCACGAAAAACCCGGAAGCGCCCCCGGTAAGAGCCAAGCTACACTGCCGGCCCTGCAGAGATGGGGGCCTCGCTTGGCGGGCTAGTTGTCCAGGGGGAAATCCGCAATCCGGAATTCGGAGATTTCGATATCTTCCTTGTTGGTGGAATAAATGACCCAGAGCGAGCCGTTGTGTTCGATGGCGTGGGGGTACTGGAAGCTGAACGTAATCTTCGCCCGGCCAGGGAAACGCTGTTTGGGGGCGTTAGCGCGAAGAGCCATGGGACGACTGAAGGTCCAGCCATCGCGGCTGAAGCTGATGCCAAGGGGATCGCGGCTATTGGGATCAACGTTGTTGATGAGGTAGTACCAGCCATTGGAGAGGCGGCCGGCGAAGTTCTTGCTGCCCGCATCGGGATAGTTGGTGCGGACGGGTGCGGGCCAGGTGCGGCCGTTGTCGCGGCTGACGGACCTATACAGGAACTTCGACCTATATCCGTCCCGGAAAAACATATGAACGGCCCCGTCCGGATCAACATACCAACTCGGTTCACTCATCGCGTCATGGGGACGCTCGCCCGGCAGCGGCGTAAGTGTCCATTTCGTATCCGTCAGGTCACTGGAGAGTGCAGTGTACATTTTCATGTAGCTATCGCGACAGGTCATTAGCAGCCGTCCTGCAACCGGACGTGGAGGATAGTTACTCATGCAGTTGTCGACAACCACGCGTTGCTTCAGCCATACGGAGCCATTCCAGTCAAATCGAAATAATTTCAGTTTAGGCCATATTTCTGTACCTCGTACAAGGTTTTTTGTGTCTTCGCGGTAGGCATTGTACGCGACCAACTTGCCATCCTGAACGAAGATACCCCTGGCAATCCAACTGCCGGGGCCGTTGGGCCCATCGGGGTCGTCGGCGAGGATGCGGCTCTCGCTCCACGTATGGCCATCGGTACTCGTGGCATAGCGAATGAGCTGAGTGGGGCTATCCTCATCGACGTGTCCGGAGCTCCAAACCGCCCAGAACTTGCCGCCGAAGCGGGCTAGATAGGAATGCAGGTTAAACTGCCAGCCTTGTTTGGCCCTGAATACGGAACTCGTCCGCGCCGGAGCCACCAGGAGGGCCTTGGGCTCAGCAAGGATCTCCGAATTGGCGAGGAGCATCGCCGGATCGCGGGTGGGTTGTGCGCCAAGGGAGGCCAGCAGGGCAAGAGAGGCGAGAAGAGTGCATTTCATAGAGTCGTTTCCTTTCGTTGGCCAGGGCGCCGCACCAAACGGCGGCATGCGGGCGCTCCAGGTTTCCAGCGTCCCCCAGGCAGCACATACTGATCCCGCTTGACCACAAAATGGAGGCGTTCGCCAAGCGACCAACGGCGGCCGTTGTTCATGATGCCGTTGCCGTGAAAGACCTTGGCGATCTTCGCGGCGTGGCAGCCGTGGTTCAGGAAGATCCGGGGGAGCGTGACGGCATCGGGCACGCGGGCACGGAACGAGGTGCATCGCTCATAGCCGCCGATGGTATCCGGGCCTGGGATGTGAGAGGTGCGGGCGACGGTGTCGCCGTTGCAGCGAAGTCGTTGACGCAGGTCGTTGACCGCAATCATCAGCACTCGGCGGCGGGATGCGCAGCCAGCCAGAGTTGCAGAGGCGGAACGCAGGGAACGGCGGGTGAGCTTCACGCGAGGCTCCAGCCAGGAAGACCAGGTCGTGCCGGTTGTAGTGGAACGCCACGGGAAGCTTACCTTGATGTTCGACGGCTTCGGGATAAGCGAGTTGCTGGTCGTAGCCCACGCGAAATTTCCCTGGCGCACGGCTACCATGGGATTCGCCGCGATCGAGCACATGGGCCGGGACCGTGTCGCCATGCCGTCATTGGAGATCCACACCTCGAGCGGAGTGCGCTGCCCAGAATGGCCGCCGGGCTGTGTCGTGGCCGGCTTGTCGATCAGCGCCTGTCCGTCGGAGAGCGTGCGCAGCCAGAAGCGCGTTGCCGGCATTGCCATCCTCAGAAGCTGAAGCGCAACGCCAACTGAATGTTGCGCGGGTTGTTCCGCTGGGCGTTGATGGTGCCGAAGTTGGCGTTGCCTTGCGTGCCGATGGGCGCGGCGAACTGGACGCGATTGAAGATATTGAAGAACTCACCGCGCAACTGCAGCGTTTTGCCTTCGCGGATGATGAAGTTCTTGAACAACGAAAGGTCGAAGTTGTTCGTGCCGTGGTTGCGGACGTCTGGCAGGGTCCGCGGGGCGCTGCCAAACTCAAAAGGCCCGGGCGACGTAAACACCGATGTATTGAAGTAGCGATTCAAGCGCTCCCGCACCGGCCCTTCGAGCTTCGCGCTTTGTCCGCTGTTGTTCGGCCGTGTCGCGCCTGAATTCGTGGGGATGCTGGTGGTGATCACCAGAGGTTGTCCACCCTGCAATGTGGTGACTCCATTGACTTGCCATCCTCCAAGGACCGCATCCAGGACAGGGTTGGCATCCGACAGGAATACCTGGCCGCGCCCGACTGGCATCTCCCAGACATAACTGATCGCGAGCCGTTGGGAGACATCCTGGGTCGAGAGGGCTCGTTCCCCCCTCCGATCGTATATGTTTTGCGGATCGGGCCTGGTGTCGAAGGCGGTGTACGGACCCGTGTCGGTCAGCAGCTTGCCAATGGTGTAGGAACCAAGCACGCTGAAACCATGCTTCATTCTCCTGTTCACCTTCAGTTGCAGGGAGTGATAACTGGAGGAACCAGCCCCGGCCAAGGCTTCCGTCACATTTAAGAACTGCGGGTAGGGCCGGAGCAGTTGCAATCTGGTGACGTTGGCGGCGCTCAGTGTTCCGGCGGAAACGAAGGTGCGGAATGGGTTTGGTACTTGCGTAAGCAGCGCCTGCCCTTCCGATAGGTATTGGGGGGCAAGCTGATTCAGCGCCTGCACCAAAGGGACGGCGGTACCTTTGTTGGCTGAGTATGCCACGTCAATCAGAAGGTTGGCTCCGACTTCAGACTGGATCCCATAGCTCCAGAACTGGGAGTAGCCGACTGGTACGGCGCGCTGGGCCACGTTGAATGCCTGTCCGATGCTCGAACGCAGACCGTCCGAAGCTCCTGCCGGGGTCAGGACGCCGGCGGGAAATGGATTGGAAAGTACGCCAACAGGCGTCACGCCGTCAACCGAACTGAAGAACGGTGTCGTCGCGGCGAATCCGGGATTCGTGGGCATCATGTATCGGGTCAAGGTGGGGATGTAAGTGATTCCATACCCGCCCCGCATCACCAGCCGAGGCATGAGGGCGTAGGCGAAACCAAGTCGCGGGCCAAGATTGTTCCAGTCGTCATCCTGCTGCTTCCTTGGGTTGCCATCGACACCCACAAAGCGGAGGCCGCCTCGCAGGCCAGCTATGCCTGTGGCGCCTGCAAGCGGGGACGCCGCTTGCCCATCGAAGTAACTCAGCCGGTTGTATCGCTCCCACCGGGAAGTTTCCAGGTCCCAACGTACACCGACATTCACGGTTAGGCGGTCATTGATCCGGATATCGTCCTGGAAATAGAGCCCATGATACAGCGTGGGTGAGGAATTGGGCTCCTGGCGAATGATGCTCCCGGTCGCTGGATTCCCGAGCAGAAAACTCGCAACCGAGTTGCCGCCGCCGCCAGTCTGGGCGTTCGGCCCGCGGGTGAACCCGACATTGAATGCGAAGGACCCCGCTGATGTGCCGTTGGTTGCCGAATTTTCCCGATACACACGCCAGTCCGTCCCGAACTTGATGGAATGGCGTCCGGAGATTCTCTGAAACGTTGCGGTGAGGACATGGGCTTCGACCGCTCTTCGAAACAGGCCTGTCGAACTCATACCGAGGTAGCCTGCTGCCGAAATCTGCGGAAGCGAAGAATCCTGACGTGCTTGAGAGAACGCCAGAGGCCATCCGAAGTCGGTCAGGTCCGTACCGTCACTGCGGGTCTTGCGCGCGTTGGACTGTCGAGTCATCCCATATCGGAGACTGCCGATGAACGTGGGCGAGAATGTCACGCTGTGGTCCATAACCGCATTGTGGTTCCGGATCTGTTGAGTGAATACAGCGGGCGAAGCGATATTGCCATACCAGTCCGGGAGACCTGAGTCGTTGTTGTTGTAGGAGTACCGGACAAACATCCGGTGAATCTGGCTGAAAAGATGATCCACCCGTCCGCTGTATTGATGTTCCTTGTCAAACGCGGACGCGTTGCTGATGAAGTTGTTGACCCCCGTCGCATTCGGTGCGGGCCACAGAGTTCGCAGATTGGCCGAGACGCGGTCAATCCGGGATGCCGGGATCTGGCTCTGCGCGAACACGTCCCGAATGAATGCGTTCCCTTCCCTGCGAGTGGTCATTGGGTCGTAGATGGCCTGACTGAAGCGGCCTTCCCTCTCGCCTGCGGTTGGGACGACTCCCGCGAGAAAGGACCCGCGGCGGTTCTGAATCCCCTCGTAACTTGCGAAAAAGAACGTGCGGTCCTTTACCACTGGCCCACCCAACCTGCCACCGAACTGATTGTAAACAAAATGCCCGCGCTCGACGTCCTGACGGTTACTGAAGAAGTTGTTTGCGTCCAGGACCCGGTTGCGATGAAATGCGAACGCGCTGCCGTGAAACTGATTCGCCCCGTTCCTCGTAGCATACGTGATCAATCCACCGGAGGTCCTGCCGTAGGAGGCATCGTAAAGGTTGGCCTGGACCCGGAATTCGAGCGTGGTGTCGATCGAAGGGATGAAAGCGACCTGGTTCTGGCAACACAGTGCCAGCGGTACTCCATCCATCATCACGTCGGTGTGTGCAGTCACCCCTCCATTTATCAAAAGGTTGGCAGCTTGCGCTTGGATTGCCGCTGCACGCCCGCCAGGCACGCCTCCCCCGAACCCAGTGCCTGGGACGACGCCGGGAACGAGTGCGGCCAAGCCCAAGACATTGCGCCCATTCACAGGCAGGTCCAGGACCTTTCTGTTGTCAATAGCTTGACTCAAGCTGGCTTCCTGCGCCTCCAGGAGCGTAGCATCCGCAGTAACCTCAACACTTTCGCTTACCGAACCCACCGGCAGTCTGGCGTCGACGCGGGCTCTCTGACCGATCTGCAACACGACCCCGCCCTGCGCGAAGCGTCTGAAGCCCTCCTTCTCCGCCGATACTTCGTAGGTGCCCGGGAGCAACTGTGTCAACAGGTAGGTGCCGGACTCATCGGTCATGAATTGCCTGGACTGGCCGGTACCAACATTTCGCACGACCACCTGTGCGCCAAGGACCGGCGCCCCAGTTGGGTCTGTGATGGTGCCGGTGAGTTCGGCCGAACTCGACTGCCCCCATAACGACACCGAGGCCAACAGCAGCATTGCGAGCAAACACGTAGCCTTGCGGTAGCTTCTCCGAATGGCATCACGGTCCATATGCCTAATCTCCCTTCATTCAAGACGCCGTCCGCCCCCCCAAGTCCCCGGTTGAGACTGGTAACTCATCCCGATCGACGATCTCGATCACCGTCATCCCACAAGCAAAACGTTGGATGCCGCGACCCAGCCTCCATCATGCATCCACCGGAATCCGCCTCGGAGGGTGAGCGTCTGTCGACTGACGCCACGAGCGACAACCGATTATCGATGATACTGGCTGATGCTACTGCAATGTTGCGCCGGTGTCAAGGCCAAAGCACACAGGGACCAAAGCGGACAGAATGCGGCAAGGAGCAGGAACTTGTTTCAGGCCGCTGATCGACTATCCGTAGTCGGCAGGGTGTTGCCGGCTCATGCTCGCAGCCGGAACGGCACGCCTTTCGTCACTATCCGCGCTCCTGCCGGCCAACACCCAGCCGCCGGCGCAATCCGGTTGGTTCGAACGCGCCTTCGGAGCGTCCACACCGATCGGCTAGGGCTGTGGTCAGCTAGCCCAGTCTTTCACACTCTATAAACGATTATCGATTCTTGCTTTTGACCCTGTCTGGGGTTATACTCGCATCTGTGGATGCGCCCCGCCTCTCAATGAGCTCTGCGGAAGGTCCTCCCCCTGAGGTCAACCTGCTGCCGATTCGAGCCGATTCGCTAGGACAGCAGTTGTTCGAACGGATCCGTGACGCCATTTTTGGCGGCTCCATCCAACCTGGCGCTCCACTTCGTGAGTTACAGTTGGCCAGGAGCATGGGGGTCAGCCAGTCCACTGTCCGCGAGGCATTGGGGCTGCTCGAGAACGTTGGCCTGGTGGTTCGCCAGCCCAACCGGGGCACGACCGTGACCAAGTTGAGTAACAAAGAAACGGGGGACCGGCTGCGAGTCCGGTTGGCACTGGAAGAGTTGGCGATGGCTGCCGCCTGCCCACTCATTACGGCGCAAGATCTCGCGCAACTCGAGGACCTCGCCGGGGCGATTACGACGGCGATCGAGCACAATTCGCATTACGAAGTCAGCCAGGCCGATCTCGCTTTCCACCGCCGTATCTGGTTCATCGCGGGGAATCCCGTGCTGGAACGGACGCTGCATTCGATTTCCCTGCCCTTATTCGCTTTCCTGGGGGTTTTCCACAAAAGCCGACTGGTGAATCCAGCCGACGCGCAACCACATGACGAACTAATTCGCGCTCTGTCTACACGGGACCCGGATACGGCCCGGCTCGCGATCCGCAAGCACATTCTGCTTTCGCATTCCTCGATCCTCAATCAGACGGAAAAGCTGTAATTCTCCCAGGCCTGGCTGCGAAGTATCAGGCGAACCTGCTGGAATCTGTGATTGGCCTTACCGAATCCCTTCCGGCCGGAACAATGGCCGCTTCCAAGATCCTGATACAGGAGGGCCGCAGACCGCTCGCTGAAAAAGCTCTACTGCTTAACCCAAGCTCTGACCGCCGGTAAGACTCTGGAATTGCGGCCGCAATTAGCCCAAGACATTACAGAAGCTCGCAGTCGACGCCCGTAGTTACTTATGCTTGTTGCGACAGAGCTTGACAACGGATAGAAACGTATCCCCCAGAGTAAGGCATTCGGGCACGATCCTCTTCGAAATCTGGTTCCTGTGGATCGACTAGCGCTCGTTGCAGGCGAGACAAGATCGATCACCTGGCGATCGTTCCGACAACGACGATGGACGCGTCAGCCATTTGCCGATACCGCGACATCAGCGCTCGACGGGCGCTGCCACACCGTGTGCGGAGTATGCCCAGAAACTAAGAGGTGAAAGTCCTCGGCGCAACCTGATGGAGGTGAAGAGTTGGTGAAGCACAAGACGTCGCCGCGAGGCGGGGGCTGAAAAAGGTGCGTAGCAAACACGGGCGCTGATGATCGAAAAAACGGAGATAAGGCATCAACGGTGGGCGAACTGGCTCTGCCCGGCGAAGTCCACATCCATCAAGACCGGAAGGTGTAGATCCGACAGCGAATCGTGGTCGGAGCAAGAGCCCAAGCGCCGTATCGCGCCGAAGGCTCTGAGCCGGTTCCGGGCGCGAATTCGGGAGATTACGCGTACGGCCAAAGGAGTCAGCATGGCGCAGATGATCGAAGAGCTATCCTGCTATTTCCGGGGATGGCGCGGATACTTCGGCTATTGTGGAACTCCTTCGGTGCTGAAGCAGCTCGATTCGTGGGTTCGGAGGCGCGTTCCCCGCGCCTTCTGGTGGCAGTGGAAGACGCGGCATGGGCGCCAAACCGGAGCTGCCGCACGGGATGTTGGCAGCCGCTGATCCTTCTCCCTGTCCCGATCCTGGGGGGCGGCGTTACCGGCGGGCGTTCGTCCGATCCCGCAGATATGACAACTTCAGGCTGCATTCAGAACGCACGCGACGATACCGGCGTCCGCCGTGGCGTGAATGCTATGCTTCAGAAGAATGTCCGAGTTTTCGCATTCGCTGCCTCCGGACGTGGAGGCAGAGGATGAAAAGCCCAGACCCAAAAGCCGCAAGTGGTTTTGGATATCCGCATGGATGGTTTCCTTCTTCGTACTGCCGGCCCTTCTTGTCGGAGTACTTCATCGCGAGCGTGAACGCATCGAAGCGGCGTCGCGCGATACCGTTGGTTCCCGTAAGTCTCCCGTTGCACCGCCATGGGTGCCCGTGCGCGACGCATTCCGCGTGGATCACGCAAGTGCTGGAAGCGCGATCCTGCACAGTGAAGAGACGATCGCCAATCTGGTGGTTTTCTATGAGCACCGTCTGCGGCAGAACAGCTTTCAGGTTTCGAGCAACCTGATGGAGCAGGATCACAAGATCTTCGCGGCGATCCTCAATGCTTCGGACGCGAACGACCATGTGTTGCTGGTCACGCTGCGAGGCGCCGAATCGGGAACCCGGATCGAGCTCACGTTCAAGGAAGGGCGGAAGTCCCCGCCACCTGCTCCGCTATACTGAACGTCTGCATGCGCCGTGAACCGGAACACTTCGGAGAGCTGGAACTCTGCCTGGTCTACATCGCCAAGAAGCTGAAGGAAGCGCTCGCGCTTGAGGAATTGCTGACGCGCGCGGAGTTCGACTATCTGGTGGAACCGGACAGCTATCGCGGCGGCGTGATCTTCCAAACCGAACGCATCGGTGCGTTCTTCTACGTCGATCCGGCGCGCGAATCGCAGGTGCGGGAGTTCCTCGCCGCGAATGGCTATCGCCCCTGGTCTCCGGCCTGAATCGCATGAACCTCTCTGACTTCGAGCCCGTTGCCGGCCTCGCCCACGCATCCACGATGCCGGCGCGCTGGTATCGGGATCCGGCCATGTTGCCGCTTGAGTTGGAGAAGGTCTTCGCATCCACATGGCAAGCGGTGGGCCACAGCGCGGATGTGCGTGAGCCGGGCAGCTACTTCGCATGCGAGTGCGCCGGCGAACCCATGATCATTGCTCGCGGCGAGGATGGCGTGCTGAGGGCATTCTCCAATGTCTGCCGCCACCGCGCATCGCTCATCGCCGAAGGCAAGGGTGTCTGCCGTGTGTTGCGGTGTCCCTATCATGGCTGGACGTACAAGCTGGATGGCTCGCTCTATGCCGCACCGGAGT
>JAEUQE010000729.1:654-949 GCA_016789785.1 Bryobacterales bacterium | reverse complement strand
CAAAGGTCTTGGGCAATTCGAGCGTTTCAAAGCCGCCAATGCCTTCCGCAGCCTGATCGAGAACTGGCACGTGTCCGATTTCCACATCAGCGCCGCGCGAGGGCGCAAGGACGCATCGGGCGAAATGGAGCACCTGTCGGAGACCGGCGAGAATCTACCCTTGGTGGCTCGTTACCTGCATGAGCAGCATGCCGAGATCTTCAGCAGAATCCTTGCGACGATGACCAAACGGGTACCCGGCGTGACTTCGGTCGAACCCAAGCTGATGGATGATGGCTACCTCACGCTGCGTTTT
>JAEUQE010000729.1:0-644 GCA_016789785.1 Bryobacterales bacterium | reverse complement strand
GCTCGTTCAAGACACCTTTCCTGGATCGCTACGTGTCCGACGGCACCATCAAGATGTTCGCCTATCTGGTGCTGCTGCACGATCCGAAGCCGCACCCCTTGCTGTGCGTGGAAGAGCCGGAGAACCAGCTTTATCCGCAGTTGATGCCTGAACTCGCGGAGGAATTCCGTAGCTACGCCAATCGTGGCGGACAGGTTTTCGTATCCACGCATTCACCGGATTTCCTGAACGCCATCGAACTCGACGAGGTGTATTGGCTGGTCAAGCAACAGGGCTACTCCGAGATTCATCGCGCGCGCGACCATGCACAAATTGCCGCTTACGTCGCTGAAGGTGATCAACTCGGCTACCTGTGGAAGCAGGGCTTCTTCGACGGGGTCGATCCGCGATGAGGGAACTCGTGTTTCTACTGGAAGAGCCGTCGGCCAAAGCCATGCTGGAATCCCTGCTCCCCCGGATGCTGAAGGAAGACACCCGTTTCCGCTGCATCCCGTTCGAAGGCAAGCAGGATCTGGAAAAACAACTGACTCGCCGGATTCGTGCGTACCAGAACGAACGCGCTCGCTTCATCGTACTGCGCGATCAGGACAGTCACCCCGACTGCACCGCGGTGAAGCAAGGTTTGCTCGATCTGTGCGATAAGT
>JAEUQE010000728.1 GCA_016789785.1 Bryobacterales bacterium | reverse complement strand
GCCTGATTCCAGGAGTTCAACACACTGGTTTTCGCGTTGGCGCCCATGCGGCATGTGCCCAACTCATGAATGCTCTCACCGGGAGGCACCATCTGTGAATGCTGCGCGATCACTTGAAAGCCTGCCTCTTTGCAGAGCATGGCGGCGGTCTCCATTGCGTCCTTCGCCATGCTGAACTCATTGTCGCCGTACTTCTGGCTGATCTGCAGACACGGGATTCCCCACTCATCCTTCAAGGTGGGATGGATGCGAACGTGATTCTCTTTGCGGGCGAGAGCTTCGCCCATGGTGGTGAGGCCAAATCCCGATCCTGCAAGACCGGCGAGTTCCTTTTGCAACTCCTCACCGTAGAGCGGCAGATACTTCGCTTGTGGAGTGAATCCGCTACCGAAATCCCAGGCCCAACCACGAATGTAGTTCTTCTCTTTGCCCTTGAGATTGCGGAAGCGCGGCACATAGCCTCCTCCGCCCATCAGCGTGCGTCCACCCTTACCGCCGCGCGCCTCGGGCACCACCGCGACCACCGTATTCTTCACGTAGAACTGATCGAAGAGATATTGCCCGAGCACGCCGCTCGAGTTGGCGAGTCCATTCGGAAATCGCGGTGATCTTGAGTTGAGCAGGATGCGCGTGCTCTCCAGTGTGGAGGCAGAGACAATCACGACCTTCGCCGACACCTGGTACTCGCGCTTCGATCTGCGGTCGATGAATACCGCGCCGTTAGCAAGGCCGGTCTTCGGGTCGACGGTGACTTCGCGGACCACGGCGTTCGGAGTCAAAGTGAGATTGCCAGATTCGAGCGCCGCGGGCAGAAGCAGATTGTACGAACTCGCAAGCGTGCCCGTCGCGCGCCGGGGCTTCGTTGTGGGGACATCGTGTTTCTTGCAGGCGGCAATGAAGCGCTGAACACTGAGCGAATCGCGCGACTCGTCCGGAATCAGCTTGCCATC
>JAEUQE010000727.1 GCA_016789785.1 Bryobacterales bacterium | reverse complement strand
GACACGGTGAAGCGCAGCCAGTTGATCGGACAAAGTGGGGCAACCGGACTCGCCGGCGGCGACCACCTCCACTTCAGCATCCAGGTGGATGGGATTTCCGTAAACCCGTTGGAATGGTGGGATCCGGCCTGGATTGAGAAACGGCTCACCAGCCGGTTCCGGTAACTCGACTTACTCGGCGGACGCCTTGATTGGCCCCACTAATGTGATTCGGACGCCGATCCCTGCGCTGGCGGGAAAGGTCAGCGCCAGAATTCCGCCGGCGTCCGTGCGCACTTCGCGGATTTCCTCATCGTCCACTTCCAGGTCATAACGGCTGTCCGGCTTCAGGCCGAGAATGAAGTACTTCGTGGTCTCGCCAAGATTGAGGGTGAACCGGTGGTTTTCCTCCCCCACCATCACCACCGCATCTCCAATTTCCAGCGGCTCCTTGATGGAGCGCGGACGAAGCCCGCTGCGTTTGCCATCCATGAACAACTCCATCTCGCCGTTATGGTAACTCAGCCAGACGGCATCTTCCTCCCAACTCGACCGCAGAAACAGCATTCCCGACTTCGGATCGTGAAATTGCTTGGTCATGTGGTGGTAACTCAAGCCCGGCTGATACTGGTTGGCCCACAGGAATTCGTAGGGAGCGCCAAAAGCCCCGCGCAAAATGAATCGATCCTGGATCAGCCAGCCCTGCAGAAACTGATGCTCCAGCGCGTTGGTGTCGTACGCCACCAGGGCGAGGTCAGCCGCCCGCGACAAGGCAGCCTCCTGGAGATCTGGTTCGCCCAGACCCTTGTACATCGGAATGTGATAGTGATTCTCGGCCGCCGGAAACACCGCCGGGTAGTACGAAATCACGCGATGTGCCGGAAAGTCCTTGAAAAAGGGCCGGGCGTTGTCCCGCATGTCAAACTTCAGGTTGTCCTGGATCACATGCATCAGTTCGATGAGCGGATATCCATC
>JAEUQE010000726.1 GCA_016789785.1 Bryobacterales bacterium | reverse complement strand
ATCGGAGATCTGCGCTGAACTTCGGAGTCCGCGGGCTCGACTCAGCGCGTTATGTCATCGTCCCGGCGGTTCTCCCTTCCATCCTGACGTCACTGCGAATTGCTCTCGGCATCTCCTGGGTCGTCGTCGTCGCTGCCGAAATGCTCGGTGTCTCGGCCGGCCTCGGCTATCTCGTCAATGACGCCCGGAATCAGCTGCGATTCGATCGCGTCGTCGCTGCCATGATTGTGATCGGCTTGATTGGTCTTCTCATCGATACCTCGATTCGGCGGTTCGAGCGCATGGAACTCGAGCGTCGCGGGCTGGGCGCACGATGAGCCCGAACCTCGGCGACGTGTTCGCGGTGCCCGCATCCCATGGCGCCTCGAAGCCTCCGCAGAGCGGGTCCGCCTCGGTCAAAATTCGAATCGCGGGGGTTTACAAAACGTTCAAGACGAAGAAAGGTGAGGTCCCCGTCCTCGAAGGCGTGGACCTCGATGTTCGCGACCGCGAGTTCCTTGCGATCGTCGGTCCTTCGGGCTGCGGCAAGTCGACGCTGCTGAACTGTATCGCCGGCTTCGAAGGCATCGACTCCGGATCGATACAGATCGACGGCGAGCAAGTGACTCGGCCTTCCCCGAAGCGGGTATTCGTATTCCAGGAAACGGGGATCTTCCCGTGGCTTTCCGTCTGGGACAACATCGGCTTCGGCCTGGGCCGAAAGATGCCATTTGCACAAAAACACGAGATCGTCATGAAATACATCGATCTCGTTGGGCTCACAGGCTTCGAGAAAGCGCTCCCAAGTGAACTCTCGGGGGGAATGAAGCAGCGCGTGGAATTCGCTCGGGCGCTCGCGGTCGATCCCGACATTCTCTACCTCGACGAGCCCTTTGGCGCCCTCGACGCATTCACTCGCCTCGAGATGCGGCGCGAAATTGTGCGCATTTGGAAGGCGACGGGAAAGACTTGCCTCC
>JAEUQE010000725.1 GCA_016789785.1 Bryobacterales bacterium | reverse complement strand
CACGCAGTCGCTGTGGCACTATGCGCGTGCGCTCGCCTATCACGCCAAGGGCGATCGAGCCGCGGCAACGCGCGAGCAGGCAGCCTTCGAAAAGATGCGTAGCGGCTTGCCGTCCGATGCCATCTTCATCAACAACAAAGGCGCCACGATTCTGCTGCTTGCGAGCGAAGTACTGAAGGCGAACCTTGCTCTTGATGCGGACTCGATCGCGCATTGGAAGAAGGCCGTGGAAGTGCAGGACGGCCTGGTCTATGATGAGCCGCCGCCATGGTACTTCCCCGCTCGCGAAGGGCTTGGATCGGCGTTGTTCCGCATGGGCCGCTACGCGGAGGCCGAGAAGGTATTCCGCGACGAACTCGATCGCACGCCTCGCAGTGGACGGTTGCTCTACGGCTTGCATCAAGCGCTGCTGAAGCAAGGCAAGGTTGCCGATGCCATTTGGGTAAAGGCCGAGCATGACCGCGCAGTAAGAAAGTCGCCGGCCCCGCAGCGCCCCGAAGGTCTATAGGTTTGCGGCCTTCGCGTCTACCGCCTCGGCGATCGTGCCGAGGCGGGCTCATCGCCCCGCACACCCGTACATGGCGAGGGGCATCGAGAGATCGCCCGTAACGCAGCCTTCAGGCTGCCGCCTCGACATTCGTGTCGAGGTCCTGCTTTTAGCCCCACGCATCGCCCCTGTCTGAAATCCCGTGCGTGGCGCGCCCCGCACTACGTCAGATTCGCCGCCTTCGCCTGGAACGGCAGATACGCCGCACCATACAACCCAGCCTCATTGCCAAGCACCGCCTTGTCGATCCGCGTCGCCGTGTGGCGATACGTGTAGCTCCGCTTCCGTACCTCGGCCTCCAGTGCCGGATAGAAGTAATCCCACGCAGCCAGCACTCCACCACTCATCAAATACAGCGGGAAATTGAATGTGTTGATGAGCATCGCAATCGCAACGCCAAGCGATTGCCCCATCGATT
>JAEUQE010000724.1 GCA_016789785.1 Bryobacterales bacterium | reverse complement strand
GATAAACACCTTGTTGAGCTTATCACTCTTACTAGCAATAAAAACAAACGGACAAAAAGTCAAGCCCCTAAAGCCGCGCGGTGTTAAATATTTAAAAACGATTAATATCATGTCGGGCAAAGTTGCTAATTTTACGCTTATGAATGAAAAAATTGACCCAAATAATTTAATCGAAGGTGAAGATTACTACCTCACACCCGAAGGTTACCGCTGTTTTACCGAAAAATACCACCTCAAACGTGGCTATTGCTGCAAAAGTGGATGCCGACATTGCCCTTACGGCTTTGATAAAAAAACAGGTGATATCAAAAAGAAGTAATTTTACTAAGGCGTTCCCCCGATGGATAAAAACAAATTTGCAAAATGTAGTTTTTACCAATCGGGGTCGGGCTTTCGCACTCGCTTTTTTGCTCCATGTATATTACGCAAAAAGAGCTCAAACAATTGCTCTATCCCTAACGCAGTCAGTAGTGCTACAGAAAATTAGAATTAAATTAAAAAACTCTGTAACTTTACCACTCTAATTTTAGAAGGCAGAAGGCAGAAGGCAGAAGGCAGAAGGCAGAAGGCTAACAGCTAACAGCTAACAACTAACAACTAAATTAAAAAAACAACAATCATACCATCCAATAGTCTTACAATCTTACAATCAAAAAAATGACTTTTCAAGAACAAATACAACAAGGAATTCCGCAGGTTTTACCACAACCCAAACCCTACGAAGTCGACATCAATCACGCTCCCAAACGCAAAGAAATTCTGACCGAAGAAGAAAAAAAACTAGCGCTCAAAAATGCCTTACGCTATTTTGAACCTCAACACCACGCCGAATTAATTCCCGAATTCAAAACCGAACTCGAAACTTACGGCCGTATTTATATGTATCGTCTTCGTCCGGATTACCGCATGTATGCTCGCCCCATTTCTGAATATCCTGGAAAAAGCGAACAAGCCAAAGCCATCATG
>JAEUQE010000723.1 GCA_016789785.1 Bryobacterales bacterium | reverse complement strand
TCTCGGCATTCACCCGTTTGCCGGAAATGTTCGGCCGCGCCGCTGCGGATCTGGAATCAGATACTGTCTGGGGCATCATCACCGCCAATGCCGCTTTGGCCGACAGCATCGCCCTATTCCACGCCAGCCACGGTAATCTGCCAACCGGCGCCGCCATCTCCGTCGCACAGCTTGGTGTTTGCCGCGCCGCGATGCGGGTTCAGACTGGCCTTGACGGCCGCAAAATCAACGTCACCCCGCGCTATCTGCTGGTGCCGGCTGCTCTGGAAACCATCGCCCAGCAATTCACCAGCCAGGCTTACGCCGCTTCCGCCTCGTCCTCGATCAACCCATTTGCCGGTGCCCTTCAAGTGCTTGCCGAGCCGCGTCTCGACACTGCCAGCACCACGGCATGGTATATGGCCGCCGATCCTGCACAGATCGACACCATCGAGTATGCCTACCTCGAGGGCAACCAAGGCGTCTACCTCGAAACCAAGGACGGCTGGGAAATCGACGGCGTTGAATTCAAGGCCCGCCTCGACTTCGGCGCCAAGGCTATCGACTTCCGTGGCCTGGTCAAGGGTAACTAAGACTGATCTCTGGGCGCCCATAAGCGCCCGGATAACCCGAAAGGAAAGAAACAATGAAGACGTACAAGCAAGAAGGTGAAGTCCTTACCCTTACCCCCGGCGCTGCCGTCGCATCCGGCATCGGCTATCTGTTCGGTGCCGGCCTATTCGGCGTCGCCACGCAAGACGTGGCCATCAGCACTCCCGGAGAATTCGTCGTTGAGGGCGTTGTCGAAATCGGCAAAACCTCGGCGCTGGCCATCTCCGTCGGCGATCGTCTGTTCTGGGATTCCACGAACAAGGTTGTCAACAAGACGACCACGGCCCAACAGGTTGTTGGCGTCGCGGTGTCGGCTGCAAGCAACCCGTCGTCAACCGTGCTGATGAAGATTGGCCAGTATCTGCCGGTCGCTACCTGATCCACT
>JAEUQE010000722.1:570-977 GCA_016789785.1 Bryobacterales bacterium | reverse complement strand
CGTGGGGACAGGTGCGCCCCGAGGAAGCCCGACAGCGTTTCAATCCACGTCCGTCATTGCTGACGGACGAATCCTGAGGGCGCGGTCGCCGTTGCGCAGCCAGTTGGTGTTTCAATCCACGTCCGTCATTGCTGACGGACGAATCGTCGGGGACTGGGACTTTTTGTCGATGTTGTCCTGTTTCAATCCACGTCCGTCATTGCTGACGGACGAATCACGGCTTCAAGAGAGCGATACGGATTGCAGAGCTGTTTCAATCCACGTCCGTCATTGCTGACGGACGAATCGACTTGATCACGTTGCCTGTGGGCAAACGCATCGCGTTTCAATCCACGTCCGTCATTGCTGACGGACGAATCCGACTCTCCGGGGGGTGTCCCGGTAAAGTGGGCATCGTTTCAATCCAC
>JAEUQE010000722.1:282-560 GCA_016789785.1 Bryobacterales bacterium | reverse complement strand
ATCCCTGTGCCGCATGAACGAGAGCCACCTGGTGCATGTTTCAATCCACGTCCGTCATTGCTGACGGACGAATCCAACCGTCACAGCCACGCTCTCCGTTCCCAAGGCAGTTTCAATCCACGTCCGTCATTGCTGACGGACGAATCGCAGGCGACGCGGGATGAGCTCGTGCTCTTCACGGGGTTTCAATCCACGTCCGTCATTGCTGACGGACGAATCTCCAGCTTCATGGTTGATCTTCTGGTCAACCAGGGCGTTGCCATCCACGGCCGTCATGG
>JAEUQE010000722.1:0-272 GCA_016789785.1 Bryobacterales bacterium | reverse complement strand
ATCCGATGTCGGCGCGCCGACTGATGGGAGTAATCCATGTTTCAATCCACGTCCGTCATTGCTGACGGACGAATCATTGGGCACGAGGCTCCTCGCAGATGAGTCGAGGGTTTCAATCCACGTCCGTCATTGCTGACGGACGAATCGCCCCCCCCGTCCCCAGCGGCCAGCCTGTCAATGTGGTTTCAATCCACGTCCGTCATTGCTGACGGACGAATCTCACCAGACCCTTCATCACCGGCTTGTACAGGTGGTTTCAATCCACGTCCGTC
>JAEUQE010000721.1 GCA_016789785.1 Bryobacterales bacterium | reverse complement strand
CGTGCCGAGCAGGGTCGAAACCAGCGCCCCGCCCCACATTCCATGGGCGATGACGCCCTGGAACTTGCTGGCATTGGCGTATTCCTCGTCGAGATGCGCCGGGTTGATATCGCCCGACAGCACCGCGAACAGCTCGATATCCGACTGCTGCACCACGCGGGTCAGTTCCGCGCGGTCGCCCAGCGAGATTTCGTCGAAGGTACGGTTTTCGATGTGAATGTGCATGATCAGGCCCTCACGTGATAGCCGGCGTCGACGCGGATGATTTCGCCGGTGATGCCGCGGGCGATCGGCGCGGCGAGATAGGCGGCGAGCGCGCCGACCTCGTCGATGCCAACCAGGCGGTGTTCAGGCGAATGTTCGATCGCGGCGGCGGCCAAGGCATCGAAATGGTCGATACCGGAAGCGGCGCGGGTATGGATCGGCCCAGGCGACAGGGCGTTGACCGAGATCCGCTTGGCGCCGAGCTCGGAGGCGAGATAGCGCACCGAAGCCTCGAGCGCCGCCTTGACCGGTCCCATGATGCCGTAGTTCTCGACCACCTTTTCCGCGCCGTAATAGGACACGGTGGCGAGCGAGCCGCCATCGGGCATCAGCGGCTCGGCCAGCCGCGCCATGCGGATGAACGAGTGGCAGGAAATGTCGAGCGCCTTGGAGAAGCCCTGGCGCGACGTATCGACGACGCGGCCGTGCAGGTCTTCACGCGGCGCGAAGGCGATCGCATGCAGCAGGCCGTCGAGACGACCGTAGCGTTCGCGAATCGCCTCGAACACCGAGGCCATCGCCTCGTCGCTCTCGACATCCAGCGGCAGCACCAGCTCGGCGCCGTAGCGCCGGGCGATCGGCTCGACATACTTCTGAGCCTTTTCGTTCAGGTAGGTGGCAACGACGGTCGCTCCTGCCTCGGCATATGCCTTGGCACACCCGGTAGCGATCGAGCGCTCGTCGGCGATGCCGACCACGAGGATCACCTTGCCT
>JAEUQE010000720.1 GCA_016789785.1 Bryobacterales bacterium | reverse complement strand
CACATGTCTTCATTCGAGAGTGCCGAGAGATGAAAGATCACCGACCGCGAGCGGATGGTGGGCAGCAGATCATAGTAATTCTCGGCGGTCGCAACCACCACCAGATACGCCGGCGGCTCTTCGAGAATTTTCAGCAGTGAGTTCGCCGCCTGCTCGTTCGCGCGATCGATCTGATCAATCAGAAATACACGGCGTGCGCCTTTCAACGGCCCGAACTGGGCACGCTCCTTGAACAGGCGCATCTGCTGAATCGAAATCTGGCGCAACGGCCCGTCCGGACAGAAGGTGACGAAATCGGGGTGCGTGGCAAAGAGCAGCGGATCGTCGGCGCGCTTGTCGGAGGGCAGTTTTTCGCGCTCGGCAAGAATCTCGCGATTGGCGTCCAGGCTGAGATCATCGGCCTCGATCTTCGCTTCATCCCCGAGCAGCGTAGTGGCGAAGCGCCGCGCTAGCGTGGCCTTACCCACACCTTCGGGACCGGCAAGCAGAATAGTCTGCGGAATCCGATTCTGCTCGATCATGCGGCGCAGCGCGGACGCGGTTGGCGCATTGCCGAAGAAATTCGGAAAATTCACGAAGGGATCACCTTTGCCAGGATTTCAGAGAGTTGCTGCACGCGGTAGGGCTTTTGAAGGAACGCCTTCACTCCCATGCCGATCATCGCATCCACGGAGGAGTCATGCGAATAGCCGCTGGTGAGAACCACGCGCACCTGCGGATCAATCTCGCGGAGGGCTTCAAAGCAGGCCTTGCCGCCAAGATCGGGCATCACCAGATCGACGATCACGGCATCAATGTCCTGGCGGCGGCGGCGGAAGTACTCGATCGCCTCCGTGGAACTCTCCAGGCAAATGGCATGATAGCCAAGGCCCTTCAACATACGCGCGGCCACCTGGCGCACAAACTCCTCGTCATCCACCACCAGCACCGCGCCTTTGCCTCGAGACGGCGGCTTGTTCGACTCCACTTTCGGCAGCGA
>JAEUQE010000071.1:32480-36618 GCA_016789785.1 Bryobacterales bacterium | reverse complement strand
ACGCATTCGGCAGGGGCCACGCCCAGAAGCTGCGCCACCCGGAGGTAGATCTCCGGATCTGGCTTCGGACGCTCCACTTGATGACCGTTCACGACAGCTTGGAAGTACTTTCTCAGCCCGCCTTCCTCCAGCACGAAGTCGACATTGGCTGGTTCCGCATTGGAAGCCACCCCGAGCGGCTTGCTCCCATGCCGCTCCAGGAATCCCCGCAGCCCCGCAACCAAATGCCGCTCGATTTGAGGCCGCATCATCTGCCGGTAAAGTTCTTCTTTCGCCGCGCCGTGCGCAAAGACCTCCTCTTCCGAGAGTTCCGAGCCGAACAGGTCGCGGACAATCTGGTCATTCCGCTTGCCATGCATCCGCTCCATCATTCCATCGGCTGGTACCTTGTGGTGCGATAGGTACAGATGCCAAGCTTCTGCATGCAATTCGTTGGAATCGATCAGCACTCCGTCCATATCAAGAATCAGCGCGCGCACGTTGCTCCTTTGCCGCCTGGATCGCGCGGCTTCACTGAAATCGGATTCATTGCCGGTAAAAGCTCGAGCTTGGACCGAAGCCTTCAATTTCTGGTTTTGAAGCCAGACTGAACCGAACCTCTTCCGCAGTCCGGCCGAGAATCCGTCCGGCGAGGTATTCGCCAACGGCCGGGCCGTGCTTGAAGCCGTGCCCCGACCCGCCGCCAGCAATCCACACGTTCCGATGATCGGGGTGCTGATCGATGAGATAGTCGCCGTTCGCGGTGTTTTCGTATTGGCAGACTCTCGACTCAACCAGCGGCGCACCGGCAAGTGAAGGAATTCGCTCCGACAGGTAGGCCCTCGCCAACCGGAGCCCTTCGTCCGAAGCTACCCGCTCCAACGTATCGGGATCGACCGTGGGACCATGAAGATCGTTGGCGACCTTGAAGCCGCGGTTCTCCAGGTCACCCATCCCATAGAACTTGCTGGCGACGTCGATCCAGCATGGTACGCGGTCCGGGCCATAGTTCCAGCCCGGAGGCGTCCCGAAGAAGAACACCTCCTGGCGCGAGGGCTGGATCCGCCGGCCGACGATCTCCGGAAACACCTTCCCAAGCCACGGCCCGCACGCAAATACATAGGTTCCGGCACGCAAGGCCGAGCCATCTTCCGCCACCGCCGCGCTGGCCGTCCAACTCACCAATCGGCGCTCGAAGTCCAGATCCCGGGCAAGCGTCTGAATGGCGCGGCGAGCCATCAGCGCTCCGGCCTCAGGCTCGAAAATCGCCCACGTACCCGCAGCCGGCCGGAACCAGGGAAAGCGCTTCTCCAACGCCGGGGTGTCCAAACGGTCAAAGCGGACGCCGTACCGGGTGAGGGTCTGCCCGGTCTCCAGAGCGAACGGGTCGTCCTGTGGAGCGAGCCAGAGTGCGCCGCAGGGATGGAACAGCGTTGGATCGGTCCGCGCGGCGAGGTCGCGCCACATCTCCAGAGACCGGATGGAGAAGCGCGTATAGATCTCCCGGGGACCGTAGCCTGCGCGGATAATTCGGGACTCGCCGCCGGAGGAAGCCCGGCTGTTGGCGGCTCCGTAACCATCCACCAGAACTACGCGCAGCCCCGCCTGCCGCAGATGCCACGCGGTCCACGTCCCGAACGAACCAGCGCCGATCACGGCAACGTCGGGAATCATGGCGTACAGTCTCGCCGGGTGGAATCGATGCGAACCGGCAGCGGCCGCATCTTAGTGCTTCGAAGAAACCGTTAAAGGCAGGTAGTTGCCGTTCTCGCGCGAGACCGGGCGCCCTTTCAGGATGCGGCTCTTAGCCACGCTAACCACAGACTGGGCCTTCTCGTACGTCGCGGGGTACAGCGACACATCCACCGCATCTTCAGCCGCCGCCAACGCCTTCGCGTCTTCTTCGGTCATGTACCCGACATAGTGCACACTTTCGTCGGCGAGTTTGTGAACCTCGAATGACTGCAGGGGACGTCTGGAGAACAGCGGCGTCCCCTCGGTATGCGGAGAGTACGAGAAGCCGTACACCCCGCCGGGCAGGAAATCGATCGCTTCGCCTTCTTCGTCCCCCTGGATCAGGCGCAGCTTGCGCTCCGTGCGCAAGGTCTCAACGGCCGCTGCATTGGCGGCACTCATGGAAGTACTTTCGGTTGCCATGGTTGTTCAGTTGGAAAGGTGGGATAAACTTTGATGTTACCATCGGCCTCCGGGGGCTTGCTTGGGGGTCCCATTAATCCAGCAGCCGGGCGGCATCCTTGGCGAAGTAGGTCAGGATCAATCCTGCTCCCGCGCGCCGGATGGACGTGAGGGACTCGAGAATGGTGCGGTCCAGATCGATCCATCCGTTGCGAGCCGCCGCCACGATCATGCTGAACTCGCCGCTCACCTGATAGGCCGCAAGCGGAACATCGAAGCGGTCGCGCGCCATGCGGATGATATCGAGATACGGCATGGCGGGCTTCACCATGATCATGTCCGCGCCTTCCTCGATATCGAGTTCGATCTCGCGCATCGCCTCGAGCGCATTGGCGGGGTCCATCTGATAGCTGCGGCGGTCGCCGAACTGCGGCGTCGATTCGGCAGCCTCACGGAACGGCCCGTAGAACCCCGACGCGTATTTCGCCGCATAGCTGAGGATCGGCGTGTTCTTGTAACCGGCATGGTCCAGTCCCTGCCGGATCGCTCCCACACGCCCATCCATCATGTCCGACGGCGCAACAATGTCTGCGCCGGCGCGCGCATGCGATACCGCCGCCCTGGTCAGCCAGTCGAGTGTGATGTCGTTGTCGACGTCGTTGTTCACGATCTTGCCGCAGTGTCCGTGACTGGTGTACTCGCAGTTGCAGACATCCGTAATGACCACGAGTGCGGGCACAGCAGCCTTGATCGCCGGAACAGCACGCTGCACGATGCCATGCTCCGCGTAAGCGCCGCTGGCTTCCTCGTCTTTCACCTCGGGAATGCCGAAGAGGATCACGCCGCCGATCCCGTTGCGCTGTAGCTCCTCACATTCCTTCACCACTTGATCGACCGACATTTGGTAGTTCCCGGGCATCGACCCGATCTCGCGCTTTACGCCTTCGCCGGGACAGACAAACAGCGGCATGATGCAGTGGCCGGGCTCCAGTTGCGTTTCACGCACCAAACGACGGAGTTCGGCGGAGGCGCGCAGACGGCGCATGCGATGCGTAGGAAAAGACATATCCATCAAATGTACCAGCAGTGTGAACGGATTTCTCGAACAGGATTCCGGCGCTGCGGCGTGCGCTTTTCCAGGTGTCGGAGCGCGGCGCTTTCAGGAGATGCCCGCCGTCTTTTTTTGGCGCTCGGCAGCTAGCCGGGGGGCTCCAGGACAAGCACGTGGGGCGGCGTCTCCGCCACCGCTATCTCGACAAAACGGCGCTGGGTGGCCGGGCGGGCTTCCTGTAACTGCCGGCCATCCGTCATGACAACTCCGCACAATTACATCTGGCCCGGGAGCGCTATTGGGTTCGTTGAAAGGGTTCGGGCGACCGCGATGGGCGGCCCTCCCCTTCGCGCTCACCATGCCACCCGCGACTGCCAATTGACCGGCGTGAGATGATCTTCTAAAGCTCTTTCCGATGACCGCGAAGCGCGAACGCCCTGTAGAGACCCTGACCCCGGCCCGGCCGGTGGAGAACCTCATTCACCTCATCCGAGGGCAGAAGGTCATGTTGGATAGCGACTTGGCCGCGTTGTATGGCGTTCAGACGTTCCGGCTGAACGAAGCCGTCAAACGGAATCTCTCCAGATTTCCCGAGGACTTCATGTTTCGCTTGAGCGCGGAGGAATCGCGCTCTTTGACATCGCAAATTGCGATGTCAAAAAAAGGGCGTGGCGGCCGGCGTTCTTCACCCTATGCTTTTACGGAGCCGGGCGTCGCCATGCTTTCTTCGATATTGAACAGCGAACGGGCGATTCAAATGAACATCCTGATCGTTCGGGCGTTCATTCGCATGCGGGAGTTGATCGCCTCCAACAAGGACATCGCCGCCCGCGTGGAGAAACTCGAAAGCCGGCAGGACCGCACGGCCTCGGTGATCGAAATTCTCGTCGAAGACATCGATCGCATCGCTGGCGAGGTCAAGCGCATGAAGGCGCTGCCTGAGCCAAAGAAACGCCGCATCGGGTTCATTCA
>JAEUQE010000071.1:0-32383 GCA_016789785.1 Bryobacterales bacterium | reverse complement strand
CAATCCGCCGGCGATTGATCGCCCTTGCGAGGAAGTTTGCATGCCGGCGTCACGATCTTCGATACCTTCCCGCCCCGATGATGGCCGAGATCGTTGATCTGCTCGGCTTGTTCTTCAAACGCCGCCGGGCGACGCCCGACGCGATCAACCGCTTCTACAAGTCCGCCGAGTGGAAGCGCGCCTGCTACGAGATCTGTGCCGCAATCCGCGGCCGCGGTGCCGCTGGATGCAACCGGCGTCAGCGCCAACACTTGGAACATCGCCGCCGGGGTTGCTGACGACGGCCGTCATTCCCGGCGAAGCTCGCTCGCGGCGTCCCGCCTGATACTACGGAGCGCCGCCGGCGTCGTTGCAAGCAGGACGATCGCGGCGGTTCCGGCCACCGCCACAGCCATCGTTGCCGGATCGTGAGGCCGCACCTGGAACAGCATCGCCTCCACAAACCGCGAAAGCCCCGCCACAGCAATCGCTCCCACACAAATACCGCCCGCCGCCATGAGGAGTGTCTCGCCATAGACCAGCGAAACGATGTCAGACGGTGCCGCGCCAAGCGCAACGCGAATTCCTACCTCCTTCCGCCGCAATCCAGCAAGGTAACTGGATACGCCGTACACACCGCTCGCGGCCAGCAGCACAGCCAGCGCTGCGAAAGCACCTACCAGCCACAACCCTTGACGCGCGCTCGCGGTGAGATACCCTGTCCGTGCTTCGAGTGTCTGAGGCTGGTCGAGCGGGAACAGGGGGAATTCCACGGCGGCAACCCGTTTCACGGAAGCCGCTAACAACGTCGGATCGCTGTTGGAGCGAATCAGCAGATAAGTCATGCGCAGACCACTCTGGCTTTCCGGCAGATAAAGATGCTCCACTTCGCAATCCGAAACGGAATTCACGCAGACATTGCCTGCCACGCCGACAATCTCGGCGCTCATCAAATCCCCGCCGGTCAGGTTGTACCCGATGCGAGGCAGGACAAGACGCTTCCCAATCGCACTGCCGCCGAAGTGCCGGTTTGCGACGGACTGGCTCACAATCACGACAGGAGCACTCCCTTCCCGATCGCCCTCGCCAAACGCACGTCCCTTGACCAGGGGAATGCGGGCCGTTTGGAAATAGCCTTCGCTGACGATGGCCAGCGATGCCTGTCTGCTGCCCCGGCTGGCAGGCTGACCTTCCGGTTGCACGTCCATCGTCATGGCGACACCGCCCATGGGTAGGGTGCTGCTGGTGGCAACGCTGGTCACGCCCGGAAGATCCTCGATCCTCTGCCGGAGGCGTCCGATGGCCGCGAGCCCCGCTGTTCGCGAGCCGTCCGTTGAAGGCGCAAGTGAAAGAAAGTGAGTGAGCACATTGTGCGCATCATACCCAAGGCTGATCTGCCGCATGGAGACAAACGTCCGCAGCAGCAGGCCCGCGCCGGCAAGCAGTACAAAGGAGATCGCGACTTCAGCGGCGATCAGCGATCCCTGCCATCGCCGCGTTTGCCTGTTCAACGCCACGGCGAGCCTCGCTTGCCGCGGCCGGACCACGGGTAGCATTCCAAATGCGAGGGAGATGAGTACGCCCGCGGCCAGACAGGCGCCGAGCACGCGCAGATCAACGGCAACCTCATCCGCCCTGGGCAGCGTTGCAATCAGAGGGGAGGCGGCTCGGATTCCCAGGTACGCCACGGCAACCGCCGCGAGGCTTGCCGCGACACACAAAACCAGCGACTCCACAAAAAGTAAGCGGGTGATGCGCCATCGCGGCGCACCCAAGGCCGCGCGAATGTCCAGCTCTCTCTGCCGCGCGGCGCCGCGTGCCAGAAGCAGGTTTGCGACGTTCACGCAAGCGATGAGGAGCACCAGGGAGACGGCACCGAATAGCAGCCGCAGCAGTGGAGCCGCCGGCCCGGTGATATCCTCGATCACCGGAGCCGCTGTCAGAGTCATGTCCTTAAACCGGGGCAGTTCGGAATGCAGACGCGCGCTCAGGATTCGTAACTCCGATCGAGCCTCTTCGACCTCCACTCCTCCTCGCAGGCGGCCCGTCACGTACAGGCCCGCCGCATTCTCATCGAGAACGTAGGGCGTGTAGATGGCTGCCGCGTTTGCACCAACAGGCCGGAAACTGGCGGGCATCACTCCAATGACCACCCAAGGCGTCCCATCCAGCAGAATCTTCCGGCCTACGATGTCTGGCGCCCCTCCAAACCGGCGAAGCCAGAACCCATGATCGAGAATCACCACCCTGTTCTTTCCGGGCAGATCCTCCTCCGGAAGAAACGTGCGGCCCAACATCGCATGCGCACGTTGAAGATCGAACCAATTCGAGGTGACGCAGGGGCCCCAAACCTGCTCGGGTTCCGCGCCGCCGGTCAGCGCGAACTGACAGAACTGCATCCCGGCAACTTGCTCAAACGCCCTCGATTCGGCTCGGACTCGCTTGAACGCCTCGGGGGCCAGGAACCCAAGCCCGCCTGAATGTGTGGTGTCCTGAATGCGCATCAGCCGGTCGGTTTCAAAGCCTGGCAGCGGTCTGAGGAGAATCGAGTTGACGATCGAAAAGATCGTTGCATTCGCGCCGATGCCCAGCGCAAGCGTCACCACGGCGAGCAGGGCGAATGCCGGAGAGCGGCGCAGGCCCCGGAAAACATAACGCAGATCTCCAAGCATGGGAATCATCATAACCAGCGGGGCCGCCGGACCGCTTCCACCGCAGCTTCAACCCGCCGCCCGGGCCCTGCCGATTCCCGTCCGATTTTCGGAACACGTCCATCTTTTCCCCGTTATGAAATAATGACAGTCTTCCAAAGGAGGCTCTGCCTTGTCTGAGTTACCCGTACTCGCACTACCGTTTGTCGTAGTGTTCTTACTGCTTACAGTGTTCATCGCGGCCGCGCTCTTTAGCCGCAACTATCTGAAGGTTCCTCCAAACCTTGTTGCCGTGCTCAGTGGCCGCAAACGCAAGCTCGCCGATGGCCGGTCGGTCGGCTACCGCATGGTACGCGGCGGCGCAGCGTTGCGCATCCCGCTTCTGGAGAAAGTCGACTATCTCTCGCTCAACGTGCTCACCATCCCGCTGGAAATCCGCCGCGCTTACACGCTGCAAGGCGTGCCAGTGAGCGTGAAGGCCGTTGCCAACGTCAAAATCCGGTCCGACGAGATGTCCCTGCACGCCGCCGCCGAGCGGTTCCTCGGCATGAGCCACAACGACATTCAAGCGGTGATCTTCCAGACCTTGGAAGGACACCTGCGTTCCATCCTCGGAACGCTGACCGTGGAAGAAGTGAACAGCGACCGCAATTCGTTCGCCCAGAAACTCACGTCCGAAGCCGCCAACGATCTGGAGAAGATGGGCCTTGGCGTCGACGTGTTGACCATCCAGGAAGTGAGCGACGATGAGGATTACCTCAACGCCCTCGGCAAGCGCCGCACGGCCGAAGTGAAGCGCGACGCCATTATCGGTGAAGCGGAAGCGACTCGCGATTCGAAGATCAAGTCGGCTGGCGCGCTCCAGGAAGGTGAGCGCGCGAAGCTGATTGCCGAAGGGGAGATCGCGCAGGCGCAGCGCGACTTCCAGATTCGCCAGGCCAAGTACACCGCCGAAGTGGAGACCGAAAAGGCGCAGGCCGCACAAGCCGGGCCTTTGGCGCAGGCACGCGCGCGGCAAGCCGTGATCGCCGAAGAAGTAAAGGTGGAGCGCACCCGCACCCAGGAGCAGATCTCTGTGCAGGAGCAAGAGGTGATGCGCCGCACCAAGGAACTCGAGGCCACGGTGCTTCGTCCCGCGGAAGCGGAACGGCAGGCCACCATCGTTCGCGCACAGGCACAGAAGGAAGCCAGTGTACTTGAAGCCGAAGGTAAGCGGCAGGCGTTGATCTCACTCGCCGAAGCCGAGCAGGAACGCCTGCGCAAGGAAGGCGCGGGCCGCGCGGCCGCATTGGAATCCGAAGGCCGCGCCGAAGCCGCGAAGATCGAAGCGATCGGTCTCGCGCAAGCAAAGGCGGTGGAAGCACAAGGTCTCGCCGAAGCGGTGGCCATTCAACGCAAGGCGGAAGCGTGGAAGCAGTTCAATGACGCCGCTCGTCTGCAGACGATTCTCGAGAAACTGCCCGCAATCATTGAAGCCTCCACGGGGGTGTTCGGTGCGGTCGCCGCTCCACTCGGCAACATCGATCGCATGGTGGTCATCGACAACGGCGGCAGTGGCGCTTCAGGCAATGGTGCAACCGGATTGAACAAGATCGCACAAACCGGGCCCACGGTCGTCTTCAGTCTGTTGCAGCAGCTTCAGGCGCTCGGCCTGGATGTACCGACCGTGCTGGAGCAGCTCGGCGTGAAGAACGGTTCGCTCACCAGTGGAGCAACGAAAGATGCCCAAAGCTCCTAATCGCGAAACCTTCGTCGCCCATTGCAGTTCCGCGGTGTACCAACCGCACTTTCAATCGTTCCTTCGCAACGATCTCGGCCTCGACCACTATGCGCTCATCGCACTGCCGGGAGGCGTGCAGGCGCTCACGCTCGAAAGCCTGTTACCGAAGTTTTCGTGGGCTGGCTGGCGATGGATCAAGTTCCTGATGGATCTCGACAGTCCATCGCGCGTGATTCTGATCGGTCACGATGATTGCCGCTGGTATCATCGTGGCCCGATCGGGCAGATGCTTGGTCCGGAGCGCGCGCGGCAGGAGAAGGATCTGCGGCGCGTGGCACAGGATTGGAAGCAGCGCTTTCCGGAGTGCGCAGTCTCTGCATTCTATGCGACCCTGGCATCGGGGAAAGTGGCATTCGATGTGGTCCGCTAAGTACGGTGTTTCCTGCGTGCAGGCGTCCCCAGGAGAGGGACGCGGCAGACCTGGGGGTCTGCGCTACCGTGCACGTACGCTTAGGCGCTCATCATAGGAGACCGCATTTATGAAATGGTGCACGAAGCCTACACGGCGCGAGTGTCTCGCGATGGCCGCGGCATTCACCGCCGCACCTGAGCCGTCAATTCTCGTTCACGAGCATGTGCTGGTCGACTTCATCGGCGCGGATAAGATCCACCCTGGACGTTACAACGCCGACGATGCCTTTCGCGTGATCAAGCCCTATCTGGATCAGATCGCCACGCTCGGCTGCAAACGCTTTCAGGAATGTACGCCGAACTACCTTGGCCGCGATCCCAAGCTGCTGCGGCGTCTCGGGGACGCAACAGGTATCGAGTTGTGGACCAACACCGGGCTCTATGGGGCGCGAGATCACATCTTCCTGCCGGCGTTCACGCGCCAGGAGACCGCGGAACAGCTTGCGGCGCGATGGATCGATGAACATCGCAAAGGACTGGATGGCGTGAAACCGCGCTTCATTAAGATCGGAGTGAATCGGGGACCACTCAATGAACTCGACCGCAAGATCGTGCGGGCAGGCGCGATCTGCTCCCGCGAAACTGGATTGACGCTCGCTTCGCATACGGGCAATGGAACGGCCGCGCTCGAACAGTTGGAGATCGTGAATGAGGTGAAAGCGAGGCCTGGCAAGTTCGTGTGGGTGCACGCCAACAGCGAGAAGGACCACGGCATTCATCTCAAAGTAGCTCAGGCCGGAGCGTGGGTGGAGTTCGACGGCATCAGCCCGAAGCAAGCGGAGTGGCATCTCGAATGTGTCGAGTTCATGCGCAAAGCCGGACTGCTGAACCGGACGCTGATCTCGCAGGACGCCGGATGGTACAGGCCGGGCGAAGCCGATCAGAAGGCGTATCGCGGCTACAGCTTCATCTACTCGGACTTTCTCCCGAGACTCGACCCGAAGGTGCGCCGCCAGTTGATGTGGCAGAATCCGCGCGCTGCATTCGGTTAGACTGGCGCTGATGCGTATTCTCTTTCTCCTGATTGCTTCCCTGTGCTTCGCGGAAGATCGCAACGATGTCGAGTTCGCCCGGCCCGGCGGAATTCCTCTCACGCTTGACCTGCATGTGCCCGAGGGCAAGGGTCCTTTCCCAACGGTGATCATCGTCCATGGCGGCGGATGGGAAGCCGGGACCAAACGCACCTACGTCACACCTTGGTTTGATGTGCTCACCAAAGCGGGCTTTGCTTGGTTCACCATCAACTACCGGCTCGCGCCGCAGCACAAGTTTCCCGCCGCCGTTGAAGATGTGCAGGCGGCCGTGAAATGGGTCCGCGCGCACGCTGCCGAGTATAAGGTCGACAAGAAGCGCATCGCCCTAATGGGCGAATCGGCGGGCGGCCATCTGGTCGCGTTCGTTGGCGCGAAGAACGAGAAGGATTCCCGCGTCGCCGCGGTGGTCGACTTCTACGGAGTGCACGACCTGCTCAAGCGGGAACGTGACCGCGGCGAAGTCGGCAAGAATCTGCGCCAGTTCCTCGGCATCGACAAACTGGATGCGGAAGGGGAGCGCAAGCTGCGCGAAGCATCCCCCATTACGTATGTACGCAAGGGTCTGCCGCCCTTCCTGTTCATTCACGGCACCAAAGACGCCGCCGTTCCATATGATCAGTCTCCGCTGATGTGCGACGCATTGAAGAAGGCGGGCAATGTTTGCGAGGTGTTCACCGTGGAAGGCGCACCTCACGGTGTCGGGCCATGGGAAAAGGTTCCCGACTTCCAGGGCTACAAGGTGAAGATGGTGGAGTGGCTGCGCGCCACTCTGAAGTGAGACCGCTTGCGCGCTCCGCTATTTCCCGGACTTCACGGCTACCGGTTTGAATCCTTCCGCAAGCCGCGCCGTCAACATCCACTTCAACACGCCCTTCGGGCGCGGGCTCAGACTCTCCACGTCGATCCGCGTAATGGAGCCTTTCTTCACGTCAGCCATGGCGCCGCAAAGAAACTGAATCAACTCGCCGGTAAGAGGCTCATGGCCGCTGACCAACACCGACGTTGATTCCTTGTACAGACGAATCTCGTCCCATGCATCGGCAACAAAAGAGGCCGGAATGAACTGGGAACTCTCAATGAGCGGCTCCTTGTACTCCAGCACTTCGGCGGCAATGCGTGCGGTCTCCACGGCACGTCGATAGGGGCTGGTGAGAATGAGGTCCGGCTCCAAGCCCGCACGTTTGGCCACTTCCAACACCACTCGGAGTTTCTTCTTTCCATCGGCGGTCAACGCACGATCGGCGTCACGGCTTCCGGGTTTGCCGTCTTCAGCCACACCATGCCTGAGCAGGTAAAGCTCCATCGATAATTCCCCTGATCACTTCATTCTGTCATACTGGTCCTGTTCGACGGATGACCACAAACGCCCAGCCGCACTGGCTGGAAAAATTGGCGTTCTACTGCGTGTTTGGCGCGGCTGCCGCCGTTTTTTTCTCCGGTGCTGTTTCCAACATTCTCATCGCGCTCTCCTTCGCCGCGCTCCTGTTCTCGGGAGCGAAGTTCCGCTTTCCTCCCGTGCTGTGGCCGCTCGGCTTGTTCATGCTCGGCACCGTGATTTCCATGGCGCTCTCGGCGAATCCGTGGGATGGCCGCGTGCAGATCCGCAAGTTCTATCTGTTCCTCATCATGCTGCTGATCGCGTCGGCGTTCCGCAATCTGAAGCAGGTGCGATGGCTGTTTCTAGTGATGGCGGGACTCGCGACGCTCTCGTCGATTCGCGCGCTCTCGCAGTTCAATTACATGCTCAAGAACTGCGGGTCATCGTATGGTTGCCTGGTGGGCGAACGCATCAGCGGTTTCATGAGCCATTGGATGACCTTCGGCGGCGAGATGACCATCGCGCTCCTGCTGCTTGGCTCGTTTGTGTTCTTCGCCGAACCTCCGAAGCGCAGGGTGTGGGCATGGCTGGTAGCGGGCGCAATCATCGCCGCGGCCATCTTCGCCGGCGGCACGCGCAGTGTCTGGCTTGCGGCGGCGGTTTCGGGCTCGTACCTGCTTTGGTGCTGGCGCCGGTGGACGGTACTGATCGCGCCGGTCGCCATCGCCATCGCACTTCTGGCCGCACCCGGATTCCTTCAACAGCGCTTCACTTCGGCCTGGAAGCCGCAAGGCGAGTTGGACTCCAACGAACACCGGCGGGTCTCCTGGCGAACAGGCCTTCGCATGATTCAAGCGCACCCGCTTTTCGGTCTTGGCCCGGAGCAAGTGAAGGCGCAGTTCAAACAGTGGGTTCCGGAGGATGTGAAGCGGCTTCCGGAAGGTTGGTATGGCCACCTGCACAACATCTATCTCCACTATGCCGCGGAGCGCGGAATCCCAACGCTGCTCGCGCTGATGTGGCTGCTCGGCAAGATGCTTGTGGACTTCGCCCGCGCGTTGCGCCGCCTGCCCCCGGGCTTGAGTGACGCGCGTTTCGTGCTGCAGGCAGCCATCGCTACCATCGTCGCGATCCTGGTGCAGGGCGTCTTTGAACACAACCTTGGCGATAGTGAAGTGCTGAATCTCTTCCTCTCCGTGACCACCTGCGCTTATGTCGCGGTGCGCTCCATCGAGAGTACGCAACATGTCGAACACACTCCAGAATCTTGAGATCGTGCTCGCGGGCGGAGCCGGTGGACTGGGCGCAGCGTCCTCGGAATTACTGGCATCGGAGGGCGCGCGCCTCACCATCAGCTACCATGCGAACGCCGAGCGTGCACAAAAACTGGCGCCTCTCGGAAAGGTAGTGCGCGCGGACCTGCGTTCGGCAGCGGATCGAAGCGCGCTGCTCGATCATGCGCCGAGCCTCCATGGGCTGGTTGTGTTCACGGGCGATCCCGCGCGCGTGAAAGATCCAGCACAACTCGATGCGGCGATGCGTCATGCCATGGAGATCAACTACGAAGGTCCGATTCTGCTTGCGCGGGAAGCCGCTTCGCGCATGCAGGCCGCGGGCACACACGGCTCCATCGTGCTGTTCTCCACCATGCAGGCCGTTGGACTGTTCCCCGGCTCTACGGCCTACGCGGCCGCAAAGGCCGCTCTGCAACATGCGGCGTTGATCCTCGCCAAGGAACTTCGCGGCAAATCGAACATTCGGGTGAATGTGATTGCGCCGGGTGTGACCGCGGCGGGAATGGCGGAGGCCAGCATCGCTAGCGGCAAGTACGACCATCTTCTATCGAGCGGCATGATTCCGCGATTCGGCCGCGCCATCGACATTGCACGTGCCGTTCGCTTCTTTCTGGAGCCCGACAACTACATCACTGGTCAGGTGCTGAGTGTCGACGGTGGGGTCACGCTGTAACGCTGAACCCGCGCCAGCAAAGCGCACTCAAGAGTCGCCCCACGTACGTTCTTCCACCCCACATGAGGCATGACGAAATCGGCAACTTGCTATCGCCCGAGCAGTGCCTTGGTGCAACCGTGACGGAAACGCGCACCGAAGCCTCTCCGGTGCCTGCTACGCCGCGTCAGGCGTTTCCCACTTACCAGTCTTTGCCGATCGCATGATCGCTTCGATCACGGCCATGTTCGCGAGCGCGTTCTCGAGCGGCACGGGCACTTCACTGCCATTGAGAATCGCCTCCGAGAAAGCATCGCCTTGCACCGTGTATTGATCGCATACGGCGACCTCCTCCGTGACGATGCTGCGTCCGAACAAATCGCCGCCCTCATCCACGAAGATGCGGCAAGGCACGTCGGGCGGCGCGTTGAACGGAATCTCGATCTCGACACGGCCTTTCGTCCCGAGGAACTGCATGCGCTGATAGGGAGCCAACTGCGTGCCGCAGACGAAGCTCGCCTGTCCGCTCGGATAGTCGAGGATCGCCGATGCCACGCGGTCGGTGCCGAACTGCGGATCGAGATCCAGCAATCCCATCACGCGCCTCGGCTCTTCACCGAAAACGAATCGCGACGTATGAATGGGGTAGCAGCCAATGTCCATCAGTCCGCCGCCGCCCCACGCCGCAACGTTGCGCACGTTCTTCGGATCGTTGTTGAAGTAGCTGAAGCTGCCCTGAATGGCACGCAACTGGCCGATGCGTCCGCTGCTGGCGATCTCCTTCACGCGCAGCCATTGAGGATGCGTGTGCACCATGAAGGCTTCGCCGATCTTCACACGCGTGCGTTCACGGACCGCAATCAGCCCGCGCACTTCGGCCGTGGTCAAACTCAGCGGCTTCTCACAGAGCACATGCTTGCCCGCTTCGGCGGCCTTCGCGGTCCACGGCACATGCAGATGATTGGGCAGTGGATTGTAGATCGCGTCGATCTCCGGATCCGCCAGAAGCTCTTCGTAGCTTCCATAGGCCTTCGCGATGCCGAGCTTCGCCGCCGCCTGTCGTGCTTTGGAAAGATCGCGTGATGCGATCGCCAACACCGGTGTGAGCGGGCTCTTCTGCATCGCTGGAATCACCTTCTTCACCGCAATGTTGGCGACACCCAGCACTCCCCATCGAATGTGCTTGCCCATTGGTCACCTACTTCTCAAGAAAGAAGCTGCCCACAAACATCGCGTCAATGCCCGAGGAATAGAAGCTTCTCACCGCGTCGCGCGGCGAGCACACCAGCGGATCACCGAAGAGATTGAACGACGTATTGTAGAGCACGGGCAGCCCCGTTTTCCTGCCTGCCGCGTGCAGCAAGCGCCAATACATGGGGTTCTCTTTTTCCGATACGGTGTGGACGCGAATCGAGCTGTCGCTGTCAAGAATCGCGGCTTCAAACGTCTTTGAGTGTTCCGCACGCACGCGTCCAACCGTCGCGAGGTATCGGGCATTGGCGCCGACTTCGAAATACGAACCGGCGAGTTCTTCGGGCACCGACGCCGCGAACTTGCGGAACGGCTCGCGATGTTTGATGAACTGATTGAGGTTCTCCGTCGAGTACGAGTCCAGCGGCGAGGCCAGAATGCTGCGATGTCCCAGCGCGCGAGGCCCCATCTCCATGCGGCCTTGAAACCAAGCCACAATCCGGTTCTCCTCCAGCACGCTCACGGCGCGGTCCACCAGTTCATCGGTGGTCTGCATGTATTGAAAACGCAGCTTGCAGTTTTCAATGACCTGCTTGATCTCCTCCGCCGTGTAGCTGGGGCCGAGAAACAGGTCCTGCATCACCACGCGTTGTTGCTGCCGGCAGGGACCATGCCATGTATACGTGACCGCGCCGATGGCCGTTCCCGCGTTGCCCGCCGCGGGCTGAACGTAGACGCTCTTCCACCGGCCGCAACGTTCGAACGCCGCAATGAGCAATGCGTTCAACGCAAGCCCGCCGCCGATGCACAGGCGTTCGCCGCTCCCCGCCATTTCGATTGCAACCTGCTCGATCGCGCGTTGCAAGCCCGCTGCCACGTGCGGCTTCATCTCAGCCGGAACCGCATCGCCATCCTCCAGCCCCAGGCGTTCATAGAACTTCGCGCTGAACGCGCCATGGCTCAAGCGATCCCCATCGAAGAACGTACGGTCGATCTTCGGCCAGCGCCCATTCGACACCGGCAGCATGTCGCGGAACAAGGCTGTGAAGCGGTCGTCCCCAGCCGCGGACAGCCATTGCACTTTGTGTTCATCGGCCCGGGCCTCATAGCCAAGCAACTCCGTCACCCTGCCATAGAGATTGCCGAGAGAATCCGGATAGTAAAGCTCGCGGTCGAGTTGCAGCACCGTGCCCTGCGCGTTCCAAAGAGCGCCGCAACGAAAGTCGCCCGAACGGTCGAGCGTGAGCACCGTCGCGTGATCGAACGGGGAAACGTAGTAGGCGGCCGCGGCGTGGGCCGTATGATGGTCCACCAGAATCACCTGGCTATTTGGAAATCGCGCACGCAACGACAGATGGAGCTGCGACTCCGGCGCGGCAGCAAGCGGGCGCACCAGCGCAATGTAGTCAACCTCCGACGCTTCCACCTTCGCCTGTTTCAAACAAAAAGCGATGGAATGTTCGGGAAGTTCTCCCGGCTGATGCCGGTGCGCGATCTTCTCCTCTTCCCCTGCCGCAACCAGTTGTCCATCTTTCAACAGCGCGCACGACGCATCGCCGAGAATCCCGCCAATTCCAAGAATGATCATTTCCTACACCTTCTACGAACTTGTGATGGATCGTTTCTGTCCATCGTGAAGACGCCGCGAGTGCGCTGGGAAAAACGAACTGCCCGGTCAGAATCGCTGGAGCGGCGATGTTGAGCGTCCTGCCGCCGTCTGTGTGATGGGGTTCAGACAGTGCCGGGGCGGATCGGACTCGCAGCATGAATTTTCCAGTATATCGGGTTGGGGCCAGACGCCCTAGCGCGAAGCGCAATTCCTGCGGCGACTCCTGTCGTGTTCTTCTCTCTCCCGGCCTGCCTTCGGTCTCCCTGAGCGATCTCCACGGCGTGTGCTCGTGGCCGGTGATCGCCTATTCGAAGGGCTGCGCGAACGTGATCCGATTGCCTTCCAGATCCAGCGCCGCGAACGTCCGCAGCCCCCACGGCTGGCTCACCGGCTCGCCCTGCAATCGCGCCCCTTTAGTACGAAGCTCTTCGTAGAGCGCATCCGCATTGGCAATGTACACCTCAAAGGACCCGATGCCCTTGTGCGATTCCGTACGCTGGATTAGCAACACCGTGATCCCGTCGCGATCCATTACCCCGAGATCATGCTGCTGATAGTTGATGTGAAAGCCCAGCACGTCGCGATAATGCGCCACCGCCGCGCCGACATCATCAAACGGCATCTCGGGCAGCGCCTTTTCCATCATCGGCGGAGGGCCCGGATTCACCGCCTCTGCATACGATTGCGCGAACCACAGCACATGGCCGTCGGGATCACGAACCTCGAACATCCGCATCTTGATCCAATTGGCATCCGACAACTCACCAGGCTTGCCGCCACAATCGAGAATCTGCCCGCGAGCCGCGGCGACGTCATCCGTCTCAAAGAACAGCATCGCGGAACCGGCCGGAATGGGCTTCGTGTTGTACGGATCGTAGTCATCACTCCCAAACAGGATACGCGCTGGCCCGCGCACGGCCTCCGTTGCGCCCTCATGTTCGCGAATCTCGAATCCGAGGACGTCGCGATAGAACGTGACAGCACTCCGCACATCAGCAACGCGGATGCAGCGCATCACGGGATTCAGGATCGCTGGGTGACTACTCATTAGCGCGCATCATAGCAGGCAATTCGTGTGAGTGCGCCCGCAACTCACGAAACAACTACTTCTTCTTGCCCTGAATCTGCCATTCCGTAAACGGTGACCGCGAGCCTTTCACAATCGCGTTGATCAAATACGGCTTGCCCGACGCGAAACCTCGCTTCACCGCATCAGCAACCTGATCGGGATGATCGATCGTTTCGCCGCCACCGCCGAAGCCTTGCATGATGACGTCGTACCGCGTGTGTTGCAGTTCACACGCCACCGTCCGGTCGCCGGTCAACTCACGCTGCAACTCGCGCTCCAACCCCCATCCGCCATCGTTGCCCACAAGGATCACCACCGGCAGGTTGTAGCGAGCCAGCGTTTCCAATTCCGCCAGATAGAATCCCAATGAGCCATCACCCGTGATCATCATCACCGGCTTGCCCGGATTCGCCAGTTGCAGCGCCACGCAGTTCGGCAGCGCCGAGCCGATGGTGCCCATGGGTCCAAGCCGCAGCCATCCTCCCGGCTCATTCGCTGGAATCATGGCTCTGCCCCAATGCACGAAGTCGCCGCCGTCCCACGAGATCAATGTGCCCTTCGGCATCGCGTCGCGAAGCCGAGAATAAAGGGCCGCCGGATGTATCGGCGACGATGCGTCCGCGGCGAGCGCGTTCAATGAGTCCTGGAAGGCGCCAGTGTGCTTGCGGATGTGCTTCAGCCACGCCGGCAGCGGCTCCCATGGTTTACTTCCGATCCGGTCCAGCATCACCTGCAGCGTCGCCTTCAGGTCCGCGCAGATGCCGTGCGCGATCGGACGCGCCGCGCCCAACTCTTGGCCATGGATATCCACTTGCACAATCTTCACCTGAGGCGAGAACAAGCGCGGCCCACCCAACGCCAACCGGTAGTCGAGCCGCTTGCCCAACAGCAACACCACATCCGCTTCCTGAAACACCGGCACCACGCTCTTGTTGATCGCCGGGTCCGCGTAGCCGAACACGTTCTTCGTGCGATCCGGAATCACACCGCGCGCCATCGTCACCGTGAACAACGGCAGTTTGGTCGCACCAATGAACTTCTCCACCTCCTTGCCGCAGTCCGACCACCACACGCCACTTCCCGCAATCACCACAGGCTTCTTCGCCGCAAACAGCAGTGCGATCGCTTCATCGGCTTCCGCATCCGACGGCGCAAGGTGCGGCACGCTTCGCACGGCCGGCATCGGCAATGGCGTTTCGGAGGAGCCCGCGAACGCGTCCAGCGGAATGGTGAGATGCACAGCGCCCATTCTTCCCGCGGTAGACTCCGCGTACGCTTTCCCCAGCAGATACGGAATTTGCGCCGCGCTCGTTGCCGCGCCTGACCACTTCGTCGCGGGCGCTGTCATCCCCACCTGATCGATCACTTGAAACACCTGCCGGCCCGCCAGTGCATTCGACGGCGCTCCACTGATTGCGATCAGCGGACTGCAGGCGAGATTCGCCGTCGCGATGCCTGTCAGCGAATTCGTATGGCCGGGACCGCCTGTCACCAGCGACGCCGCTGGCCTGCGATGCAAACGCGCCCAGGCGTCCGCCGTATGCGTCACTCCTGACTCGTGCCGCATGTCGATCACGCGAATGCCCGCCTTTTCCACCGCGATCAGAGCCTCGTTCAAGTGATCGCCAACCAGCGTAAACAGATCCTTGATTCCAAGATTCACCAGCGATGTGGCGAACAGTTGTGCACCTGTGGGCATAGACCTGTCATGGTATCAGCCTTCTCATCGCCGTCGCGTTCTTCGTACAATCGTTAAGCGATGGCTTCGGCCCGGATCCTTGCAGTCAACACAGCAGCGTCGCACGAGAATCGCATCCACAGTGATGAGATTGCATCGGCGTATGGCTTTCGTGGCGGGCTTGTGCCTGGAGTGAATGTGTATGGCTATATGGCCGTCCCCGTGCTCTCACACTATGGTGAGCAATGGCTCGATCGCGGTTGGATGAACTTCCGGCTGGCAGCGCCATACTACGATGGGGAAACGGTGTTGGTGGAAACTGACGGCAGCCATGTCGCCGCATCGGATCTCGAAGGTAACATCCGCGCGCGTGGTGTCACGGGCATCAAGGACGCAACCGTGTCCTTTCCTGTACACGCCGCGGGAGCGCTTCCGGCGCATCGTCCGCCGACCAGCGAGGCGGAACTTCAACGCGTGCTCCGCGCACCGCTGGGCAGCTTTGAGTTCTGCTTCGAGCATGATCCGGAACCTCAGGATCTGCTCTCGCTGTCAAACGAACTTCTTGTGCGCAACTTTGTCATGACGGCTTGGATCCACACGGCAAGCGAAGTGTCGAATCATCACCGCGCGCTTGCCGGGGAACCTCTCGAAGTGCGCGGCTCCATCGACGAACTGTACGAGAAGCGCGGACACAACTTCCTGGGTGCCAGCGTGACTATATTGAATAGGAGAGGTCAACCGGTGCAGAGTGTGAAGCACACGGCGATTTGGCGTCTGCGAAGCTGATCGCGATCCTGTCATCATGCAGCGAATTCATAGGGAGATAGAGTAAGAGTCAGATGAATCATTTGGAGAAGAGATTGGGAGTGCTGGCGCTTGCGGTTGTGGCGCTCGCAGGTTGTGGCGGCTCCGGCGGTTCCGGAGCATCCAAGGGTGAACCGGTCGACATCAAGATGACCGGCAGCACGTTTTCACAGACCGCCTACAAGAAGTGGGCCGAAGCGTTCGCCGCGGATCCGGAGAACAAGGGCCTGAAGGTCACCTATCAGCCATCCAGTTCCGGCGCGGCGATTCAACAACTCATGGATGGCGCCGTCGACATCGCAGCCACATCTATGCCGGTGAGCGATGAGGACCTCGCCAAGTTCAAGATCAAGCCGATTCATGTCCCCTCACTCACCGGCGCGATCGCAGTCGCCTGCAATGTCGCCGGAGTGAAAAAGGACATTCAGCTCAGCGGGCAAACGCTCGCCAACATCTATCTGGGCCGCATCCGTGAATGGAACGATCCCGATATCGTTGTGGAAAACCGTGGAGTGGATCTTCCGCCTGTTTCCATCGCCGTCCTCCACCGCTCCGATGTGAGCGGCTCCACTTACGCCTTCACAAACTATCTCGCGAAGGCAAGTGCCGCGTTTGACAAGTCGGTTGGCAAAGGCGGCAACGTGAAATTCCCCGTCGGCAAGGGCTTCGATGGAAGTGACGCGATCGCCGACGCTGTCGCCAAAACGCCGAACTCCATCGGCTACATGGAGAAGGGATTCGCCGCGGCACGCAGCTTGAAAGTGATTGCCGTCAAGAACCCCGCCGGTGAGTACGTGAAGGCTGACCTCTCGGCCATGGCCGCGGCCGCCGACGCCGTCACCGAGATCCCCACCGACCTGCGCATCTCCATCCTCAATACCGAACCGAAGAACGCATACCCGATTACGACCTACGCCTGGATTCTGGTGCCGTCACAGATCCCGGACATTGCCAAGCGCCGCGCCATCAAAGTGTTCATCCGCTGGGCGCATGCCGCGGGGCAGAACGAAGCGATGTCGCTCGATTACGGAACGCTTCCGCAGGCCGTGTCGAAAGCGGCGCTCAAGCAGGTGGACGCGATTCAGTAGCCAGGCTTGAAGAGGGGCCACTTCGCTTGAAGTGGCCCTTCGCATTTACCAGTCCGCGACCGAGCCGTCGCGGTGGAAGCAGTCCATCGGCACCTCAGGTGCGAAGGGATGCTTCGCCGCTTCTGCTTCATTGATGTCGATGCCCAGGCCGGGCTTCACCGGCGGATTCACGTAGCCTCGCGCAATGTCGAGAGGCTCCGTCAGAATATCGTTGCGCCACGGCACATCCACTGGGCGCGCGCCGCCGAAACGTCTCCGCAGGCTGCGTCGAAAGTGGCGCGAGGGGCCGCCCGAAGTGCCCCTCACAACCTCTACCAATCCGCCACTGAGCCGTCACGATGGAAGCAGTCCATCGGGACCTTGGGCGCGAAGGGATGCTTCGCCGCTTCTGCTTCATTGATGTCGATGCCCAAGCCAGGCTTTACCGGCGGATTCACGTAGCCTCGCGCAATGTCGAGGGGCTCCATCAGAATGTCGTTGCGCCACGGCACATCCGTTGGGCGCGCGCTGCCGTAACGCCTCCGCAGACCGTGTCGAAAGTGGCGCGAGGGGCCGCCCGAAGTGCCCCTCACAACCTTTACCAATCCGCCACTGAGCCGTCACGATGGAAGCAGTCCATCGGCACCTCAGGCGCGAAGGGATGCTTCGCCGCTTCTGCTTCATTGATGTCGATGCCCAGGCCGGGCTTCACCGGCGGATTCACGTAGCCTCGCGCAATGTCGAGAGGCTCCGTCAGAATGTCGTTGCGCCACGGCACATCCGCGCGCACCACTTCCTGGATCAGGTAGTTCGGCGTCGCAAACCCGACATGAATCGACGACGCGGTGCTCACCGGTCCCTGCGGATTGTGGCATGCCACAGACACCGAATACGTCTCGGCCATCGCCGCAATGCGCCGCGCTTCGCTGATCCCGCCGCAGTGCGAAACATCGGGTTGAATAATCGCGCAGGCCCGCTTCTCCAGCAATTCCCGGAACTCCCAACGGCCCACCAGCCGCTCGCCCGTCGCGATGGGGAACGGCAGCGCTCGCGATACTTCCACTAAGGCATCGGTGTGTTCCGGCCAGCACGGTTCCTCATACCAATACAAGTTGTAGTCAACCAGCAGCCTGCCGAACTGAATCGCCGCCGCCGGTGTCGTGCGTGCATGCAGGTCGAGCATGATGTCCACTTCATCGCCCACCGCGTTGCGCATCGCCTCCACGCACTTCGCCGCGCGCTTCATCACCGCGGGGCTCTCAATCAACTCTGCGACGGGAATCGGCATCGACTTCACGGCCGTGAAGCCTTTCTCCAGGCTCAACTGAATTCGCTCCGCAAACACCGAAGGCTCAATCGTCTTGTAGATGTCTTCCAGCAAGCCGCCGCCAAGATGATCGTAAAGGCGCAGGCGATCGCGCACCGGACCGCCAAGCAGTTCGCAAACGGGACGGCCCAGATCCTTGCCCTTGATGTCCCACAGCGCTTGATCGATGCCGCTCATCGCGGTCATCGTGACGATGCCGCCACGCCAGAAGTACTGCCGGTGCATCATCTGCCAGATGTGTTCCACCCGCCGCGGATCCTGGCCGATCAACAAGACCGACAGATCTTCAATGGCCCCGACGACGCCCTTGGTCTTCCATTCGAGCGTCGCCTCGCCCCATCCGTAGAGCCCGGGTTGATCCGTCTCCACCTTCACCAGCACCCAATTGCGCATGCGCGCATTCACAACAATCGTCTTGATGGCCGTAATTTTCATTTTTCGTTGCGAACTTTCATTTTTCTTGTTCCGGGGGCTTTCGCCTTCTTCGGTTTCGAGGAACGGCGCCCCGCCTCGATCGCGCCGCCGCACCATTCGCGCATGGCATCCGAGTCCTCAAAGATCTCCGGAGGCGCCTGAAAGTACTTCATCACGACCTCCTGATCGGGAAACGGCTTGAACGGCTGAAGCCCGCGCGCTTCAAACATCGGAATGTTCCGCGCATCACCCTTGAGGAAGACGGCGCCATCGGCGATCAGTGCAAACACCGTACCGTCGCAGTAGAGGCACCAGCCCCCGAACATGTATTTCGTGGTGATCCTGCCGAGCGGCGAGAACTGCTCGACAACGAATTCGACGTAACGATCCGCTTTCGGCACCTCTCCATTATGCCTGCGACGGGTATCTCCGCGGCGGGAGTTGACCCGCGTGCACACAGGGCGCTATCACTTGATCCATGCGCATTGCGGTCCTCTCCGATATTCATGACAACGTCCGAGCCCTCGCCACCGCACTCACCGCCGTTGCGGACGCCGATTGCATGATCTGCTGCGGCGATCTCTGCTCGCCTTTCATCATCGATCAACTGGCGCGCGGATTCCCGAGGCCCATTCACATCGTCTTCGGCAACAACGACGCGGATCTGTTCCGCATCACTGCCAAGACGACGAAGTATCCCAACATCAGACTGCGTGGTGAGTTCTTCGAAGAGGAATTCGATGGACGGCGAATCGCAGTGAATCACTTCGACAACATCGCGGCCGCGATCGCCCGCGCCGATCATCATGACGCGGTGTTCTACGGGCACAATCACATTTTTCACAACGCAGTGCCGCGCGCAAAGACGCTGCTGCTGAATCCCGGATCGATCATGGGATGCCAGTTGGATTCCGAAGCGCGGCAAACGCTGGTGCCGCCGACTTTCGCGATCTATGACACCTCAACCGGCAAGGCGCAGGGCTATCGAATTGAGGAAAGCGGCGTGGCGCCGCATCCATAGCGCGTCGTATGTGAGGCGGGATGCGGTGATTCCGGCTCTGAAATTCCATGTTGCAAGCTGTTCACGGGATCGAGGTCGCGCTGTAACAGAATCAGGCGTACACTGGGTTTCGTTATTCCAGTGGAAGATCTTTATGATGCGCCTGATTGTACTTCTCCTTGTGACCGTTTCCTTCCTGTTCGCGCAATCGACAGCCGTTCGCATCGCGGGCACCATCACCGACGCCACCGGCAGCGTTGTGCCGAATGCCACGGCCACGGCCAAGAACGTCGAGACCGGTGTGGAGCGGACGACGCGATCCAATGAAACAGGCACCTATGTGCTCTATCCGCTTCCGCCGGGCGTTTACCATGTCACAGTGGAAGCGAAGGGCTTTCGCACCGAACGGATCGAGAATCTGCGTGTGGATGTTGGCGCCGTGCTGACGCGCAATGTGTCGCTGCAGCTCGGCACGGTTCAGGAGCAGGTGGTTGTTTCGGCCGACGCCGCGCCTATCTTCACGCAATCCGCGTCACTCGAGAGCACCATTGTCCGTGAACAGATCGACACATTGCCGCTGAATGGCCGCGACTTCAACCAACTGGTGACGCTGGCCGCGGGCGCGGTGGACAACAACGTTGGCGGTGGTACCGATTTCGGAGCCGTGGCGGTGAACGGCAACCGCTCCTACTCGAATGACTACCTGCTGGATGGAACACCAAACAACAATCTGTATCAGAACCGCTCGGCGGCGCCCCTGTCGGTGGATCTGATTCGCGAGTTCAAGGTAACGTCCGGCGTCGCGGCCGCGGAGTACGGGCAGGCGGGCACGCAAGTGAGCGTGGTTTCGCGATCCGGAACGAATCGTTTCCACGGCAGCGCATTCGAGTTTTATCGTGGCAACGCCCTGCAAGCGCGCGACCCGTTCAATACGATGGAGCAGCAACCGTTCCGCCGCCATCAATTTGGTGGCTCACTCGGCGGACCCATTCGCAAGGACAAGACCTTCTTCTTCGTCAACTACGAAGGCAACCGGCAGAAAGAGAACGTGACGAAGGTGTCCACCGTACCGCCCGACGCGTTCTGGAGTGGCGATTTCTCGCAACTTCTGCCACGTGTTGCGATCACCGATCCGCTGGCGTCGCGGCAGCCGTTTGCAGGGAATCGCATTCCGGCGTCGCGCCTTGACCGGTCTGCGCTTCAGTTGCGGCCATTCACGTCTTCGCCCACATCGCCCGGCCTGGCGAATAATCTGCTGAAGTTCCCGGAAGAAACCAACAACGCGGATCAATTCACGGTGCGGCTGGATCAGACGCTGCCCGCCAATCAGTCATTGGCATTCCGGTACACACATTCCGATACCGGCGGCTTCATCCCGAACCTCATCGGAACGCCTGGTGTGGGACGCACCGAGCCGGCGGATAGCCGCAATGCGACACTGACGTGGACCGCGCCCCTGGGGCCTCGCATGGTGAACGAGTTGCGATTTGGCGCGATGAACTTCTCCAATATCGCCACCTACTTTAATGGCTCCCTGCCCAGCATCGAACAACTTGGCTGGCGAGGGTTTGAGCCAGGAAATCCAGGCATTCCCGCGCTGCCGCAGATTCAGTTCACCGGAACCGATGCGTTCAGCCCGTTCAAGTACGGCGGCACAGCGACGTTTGGAGAAGCCGCGCTTTCGATGATCAACAACGTGTTCACTCTGGCGGATGCGTTCTCCATGACCCGCGGCAATCATCAGATCAAGATCGGCTTCGAGGGCCGCCGCATTTATCTCAACGCGCTGCAACAGACCAACGCCCGTGGCCAGATCACATTTCAAGGAGCGAACTCCGCGGTTTCCACGGGATATTCGTTTGCGGGCTATCTGCTCGGCCTGCCGGCATCGAGCCAGGAAGTGCCAGTGAAGCCGAAGGTGCTGCTGATGCAAAACGAGATCGCCACCTACATTCAGGATGACTGGCGTGTGACGCGCCATCTCACGCTGAGCTTCGGCCTGCGTCATGAGCTGTTTCTGAATCCGGTGGAGGAGCGGAATCGTCTCGGGATGTTTGATCCGGATAGCGGAGCGATTGTGGTTGCGAGTGACAACGGCCGTCTGCCCACGAACGAGTTCCTGCCGCTTATCGTTTCCAGGCTGACGAACGCGCAAGGACAGTGGCGCTTCCCGTTGCTGAGCGATCAGGAGGCGGGCGCGAATCCGCGAAGACTGCTGAATACGCAATATCGCAACTGGGGGCCACGGTTCGGCTTCGTCCATCAGATGCCTTCCGCAAAGATGGTGGTGCGCGGCGGTTATGGCATCTTCTATTCGCGGTACCCGATTCAGTATCTGCTGCAAACGGTGGGTATCAATCCTCCGTTTGCGGGCCTCTTTACGTACTCGCAGGCGATTCAGAACGGTCAGCCGCAGTTGCGGCTCGACTCGCCGTATCTCACTGCAGGAGGCAGTGCGAGCGTTTCGCCCGCGGGATTGGAACGGAACTTCGGGCTTCCGGACAACCAGCAGTGGAATCTCACCATCGAGCGCAGTCTGGGATGGCACACCGTGGCGAGCCTTGGCTATGTGGGCAACAAGGGAAGCAATCTGTTTCGCACCATCAATGCGAACGGTCTGTTCCTGAATCCCGCCACGGGGCAAGTGCAACGGCGCTTTGCGAACACGTTCGGCACCAGTTCAGTAAGCGTGCGGAGGTCGGATGGAAACTCCACCTACCACGCCATGCAATTGGAGCTTCGCAGACGCTATCGCAAAGGACTGATCTTTCAAGGCAACTGGACATGGGCCAAGGGACTGGACGATGTGGGAGGCACGGTGCAGGCTGCGTTGCTCGATCTCGAAAACCTCGGCCGCGACCGCGCCAACAGCGATTATGTGCGGCGTCATGTGGTCAACATCAATGCGACCTGGGAGATGCCATGGCGGCACCGCCTGTTCGGAGGATGGCGGCTCAGTTCGATCTGGCGCTACACAACCGGGCGCTATCTCACGCCCACTTTCACGGCGACCGGTGGACTGGCGAATAACCGTCCGGATGTGGTGGCTGGAGTGAGTCCGAATCTGCCGGGGGGTGAGCGTTCCGCATCGCGCTGGTTCAATGCCAACGCCTTCGAGCCGGCTCCCGCGGTGGATCCGGTGAACGGGCAACCGCGGTTCGGCAATGCAGGCCGCAACACGATTCTCGGGCCTGGCATCAACGTGATGGACGCAAGCATGGCCAAGGTGTTCCGCGTGCACGAGGGACACAACGTCACCTTCCGTCTGGAATTCTTCAACGTGCTCAATCATCCGAACTACGGCGCGCCTGTGACGAACATCTCGAGTGTGAACACAGTGGGTAGGATCGATCGAGTGATTCGTCCCATGCGGCAGGCACAGTTCGTGTTGCGATACGATTTCTAACCGGATGACACGCAGGCAGTTTGCCGGAGCCGCGGCGGGCCTTGCAGCCGCGCAGACATCGCCGCGATGGAACGTGCTGATGATCACACACGATCAGCAGCGCGCGGATTGTCTTGGGTGCTATGGCAACCCGGTGATCCGGACTCCGAACATCGACCGTCTCGCATCGGAAGGCGTACGCTTCGACCAGCACTACGTGCAGACGCCGCAGTGCGTTCCATCGCGCGTCAGTCTCGCAACCGGACGCTACCCGCACGTGCATCGCACGCCAACCAATCTGTACCGGCTTCCGGATCACGAACAGACGCTTGCTCGCGTTCTGAACGGGCATGGCTATCATACGGCCACAGTGGGTGAACTGCCCTTCGCGCCGCGGAGGTACCTCGGTGGATTTCAACAGTTGGTGGCGGGCGGCAAGGAACACGATGCGGTGCTGGCCAAAGACGGATGGCATGGAGGCGCGATTCCCGATGCAAACCGTCGGCGGCTGGAAGAGTTCCGGCGTCTCTCGCAGGAGCAGTTCCAGGCATCGGCTGTACCGTGGCCTGAAGAACTCGATGAGACAGCGGTGTTCGCGGATCATGCACGCCAGTATCTGCGGGCAAACCGCGAGAGGCCGTTCTTCCTGCATGTGAATCTGCGGCGGCCGCATCATCCCTTCGACCCGCCAGCGCCCTTCGACAGGATGTATGAAGGCGCGGCCTTCCCCGCGTCACACGCACGCAGAGGCGAAATGGATCGCAAACCTCCGGGCCACGGGAAGGCTCTCCAATCGAGCGTCGGATTCGATCTGACAAAGATGACGCCGAAGGATCTCGATCGCGTGAAGGCCTTTTACTACGGCATGATCTCGCTCAACGACAAGTACGTGGGACAGATCCTCAAGGAACTGCAGGGACTTGGTCTTGCGGAGCGTACCGTGGTGGTCTTCAATGCGGATCACGGCGAGATGCTCGGCGACCATGGACTGCTGTTCAAGGGCGGCTACATGTATGACGAAGTGCTGAGGACCCCGCTGTTGATTCGAGCGCCGGGCAAGGTCGCCGCGGGAGTGGTGGATGGTGGTCTTTGTGAAGAGATCGATGTGCTTCCAACCGTGCTTGGATTGCTGGAGCTCCCGCTTCCTGCCGGTGTGCAAGGCCGCCCGCTGATCCGCCCGGAAGGCAGGCGTGAGCAGAAGGGCGCGGTGTTTGCGGAGTTTCCCACGATCCACGCCGTTCGAACGTCCGAATGGAAACTCGTTCGATATGGACGGGCCCGTCTTGGCGAGTTCTATGACCTGAAGAACGATCCGCACGAACTCGACAATCTCTGGGATGACGCTGGCTACGCAAAACGGCGAGGCGATGTCGAGGGGGTACTGTTTGACTGGTTCGTCACATCGCAAGACCCACTGCGTGCTCCCGTGGTGGATGGCTGAGTGCAGTTTCACCGCAGCTTGCTTGACTTGCCACGCTTCACGGCAATGCCGTGCCACACCATCTCCACCAGATTGCGGGAGAAGTTGTGCGGGATTCGCGAGGAGGCGAGATAGCGGCCATAGAACGCCCCTACCAGCGCGCTCACCGCACAGTCGATGTCCGCAGCCGGACGCAATTCGCCGCGATCTCTCGCGCGTTCGAGAATCACGCGGAGCATCGCTCGGCGCGGCGTCACGAGTCTGTCGCGAAACAGCGCCAACAACTCCGGCGTGTGCGCTTCTTCCGCAAGCACCGTCCCGATCAGCGACATACCGTTGGGGCGCATCAGCGAGCGGCAGAAGTTCTCGAGCACACCAATGAGGTCGCCAGGCGTTGACCCCGTGTCGACAGGCGGCTCCGCAAGTTGCAACGTGCGAACAGCCGCCGTCGCCAGATCCGCTTTCGACGCCCAGCGCCGGTAAATGGTGGGTTTGCTGACGCCAGCCGCCACCGCGACGGCGTCGAGCGACATGCGGCTGTAGCCCTCCTCCGCCAACATCCGAAGCGCCGTGTCGAGAATACGCTGCTCGGTCTCCTGGTTGCGCGGGCGTCCGGGAGCGCGTTCTAAGGCATGGGCCGGCTTCGCCATTGCTGAATCCTCGTGTTGATCTTGACAATCAATATAGATACGATACAGTATCGTAATTGTACGAGATCAGGAATCAGGAAGCCTCATGAGCCTCAAAAACGTCAATCCGGTGAATCCGGCACGAAAGAAGCGCGTCGCGATTGTGATCGCGAATCCGGCGGTGTCCACCACCACGGGCTGGCCCGTTGGATTCTGGTGGAGCGAGCTAACGCACCCCTACTATGAGTTCGTGGAAGCGGGCTACGAAGTGGAGATCTTCAGCCCCAACGGCGGCGCCTGCCAGGCGGATGCCATGAGCGACCCGCGCGATTCCAGCGGCTATTCGGCAAGGGATCTCATCAGCATGGGGTTCCTTGCGACGCCGTCGCTGGCCGAACTGGTGCAGAACACGGGCAGCGCGGCAGCGATTGATGCCGGGCGTTTCGACGCTATCGTCGTTGCCGGTGGGCAAGCGCCGATGTTCAACTTCGAGAATGCAGTGGAGTTGCACAGGAAGTTCGCGGAGTTTTACGAGGCCGGGAAAGTGGTGGCGACGTTGTGTCATGGTGTTGCGATCCTGCGCTATGCGCGCCTCAGCAATGGTGAGTTGATCGCGAAAGGGAAAACGGTGACTGGGTTCGCGAACCTGGAAGAGGACTTCGCCGACGCCGCGGTCCGGAGCATGGGATTGATGGCCGCCGATGCGCACATCATGCCCTGGCGCATCGAAGACGTCATGAAGCAGGAAGGCGCCAACTACGTGCAAGCTGGAATGTGGAAGGGCTTTGCCGTCCGTGATGGGAATCTGATCACGGGGCAGCAGAATTTCTCGGGCGCCGAAACGGCCCGCCTCGTTATTGAAGCATTGGGCCGGTAGACTTCAAAGGAGCACAGAATGAAGATCGCGTTTGTGGGATATGGACAGGTGGGCGCACCGCTCGCCGCTCATTTGCAACGTATGGGGCACGATGTGGCGCTTGCCGCGAACGATGTCAATTCGGAGAGTGTGAAGCGCGCCCTGGGAATGAACAGTGCGTTGCGCGTTGCGTCGCCGAAGGAGGCCGTTGCCGAAGCGGAAGTGGTATTTCTGGCAACGCCGTTTCAACACAATGCCACGGCGCTCGCGGGTGTGGCGGAGGAACTAAAGGGCAAGGTGCTGGTGGACTGCACCAACCCTGTGGGCGCCGGGCTCAGCCATGGTCTCAATAGCACGCAGTCGGGTTCCGCGATGGTGCAGAACCTTGTGCCTGACACGAAGGTGGTGAAGGCGTTCACTGTCTACGGGTTCGAGAATTTCGAGAACAACGCATTTCCGGGCTACAACGTGAAGCCCGCAATGTTCTATTGCGGTAACGACGCAGCCGCGAAGAAAACCGTGGGCGAGTTGATCGCGCAACTCGGATGGGAGCCGCTCGATACGGGAGGACTCGAACAGGCGCTCCATCTGGAACACATGACGCTGCTCTGGATCCGCATGGTTCGCATGCACGGGCACTCCTCCGCACTCGTGTGGGCAAAGCTGACGCGATAAGCGCGTTACTTCGCTTTCGGTCCGTGGAAGGAGCGCTCCACCATGTCCCGCGGATCGGTGGATACTCCGTGATCGCGCCATAGCCAGCGCATCATCTCGGGAAACACGGTGCGCAGCATTTTCTGGCCGTGCCGCGCCATGCCCCACGAGTAGTTCAAGTCGTAACCTTTCTCTGTGAGCGCCTGCTGCATGCGTACGTTCTGATGGAACCAGTCGCGCGTTTCATCATAAGAACCATCAGTGCGCAACGCACGGTTGTCGTTGCGCCCGTCGACCATGTGAATGCGGATCGGCTTCTTCTCGCTCTTACGAATGATGTCCGGATAGGCGTGACCGCCTCGCAGATTCGTGAAGCTGCCGACGTTGCTCAGCACTTTGCGGAAGTGATTCGGGCGCTCCCATGCGACGGTGAACGCAGCGATCGCTCCCGAGCTTGATCCGCCGATGCCATGGCGCTCCGCGTCTTTCGAGATGTTGTACTCCTTGTAGAGCGCAGGCAGAAGCTCATCCACAATCACGCGCGCGTAGCGGTCATCGAGAGTGTTGTACTCGGTGGGCCTGTTCGTGTCACGATCTCCCCAGTTGCGCAGCGTGGGCTCGGGCTGATCGGGACGGCGTCCGGGATTGATGAACACGCCAATCATGACGGGGATTTCGCGGCGGTAAATCAGGTTGTCCATCACCACCTGCGCGCGAACGTCTCCTGCCATGGCCATGAACGCCTGGCCGTCATTGAAGATCATGAGGCTTGCAGGCACGGCGGGATCATACTGCGCCGGCACGTAGACCCAATAGGTGTGTTGCGTGCCTGGGTAGGCTTCGCTGGGAAGCGTGAACGGCCCTTTGATCTCGCCCTTCGGAACGCCTTCTCGCGGAATCGAGTCGGGCGAGAAGTCATAGTGAATGTCCGTATTCGAAGACTCCACCATGGGAGCGCGGGCGGCGAAGCGCCCTTGTCCGGCGGGTGCGGGCGCGTTGGACGGAGCCTGCGGCGCGGGCGGCGTTTGGCCGAGCAACGCGGCGGAAAGCAAGAGAGTCAGAGTGATCACGCGAGTCATCTGAAGGGTTACGATACCACGCCGATGTGGCGGCACTCAGCGGGGCAGTTCGATACGGGGCAGTGCTACCGGGGTAGGGCGACATGATCGTAGCTGATCGAACGAGTGATTTTCCATTTGCCGTCTTCCGACTTGCTCCACAAGTGCACGAAGCGAGCTTCGCCGGATGCCTGACGGTCTTTCGCTGGGGTATGGAAGCGATGGACGCCGAGTTGGACAGCACCGATCCCTTTCATCGGATACGATTGCAGCGTTCCTGGCACGAGTTCGCGCCGAGTTTTCCCGCAGATGTTCTGTTTGACCAGCGAGGTCAGCTTGTCTGCTCCGATGGTGAGCCCGCCCTGATCGTGATAGAACTCCACGTCATCAGCGAATAGGGATCGAAATTTCGCAAGATCGCAGGTATTGTAGGCCTCGAATAAATCCGCATCCAATTGTGCGAGCGTTTTCTGGAAGCCGGCGTCCGCACTGGATGTCTGGGCGTGCAGAACAGCACTGGTGAGTTGGATGCCGGCGAGCACGGCGAAGGCTGCAAGGATACGGGATGGCACAGTCATGGTGAGAAGTACGGCGGCGCACCGCGTTCCGTTCCCGTGAAAAGCGTTGAGCCACAGATGGTGGGAATTACGCGTAACCTTAGGAAAGGGGCAAACTGTGGAAGCTACTCAGGAAACCGTGCGGCCAGTGCGCGCCGAGGAGCGGATTGAGTCGATCGACGTACTGCGAGGATTCTCCCTGCTCGGGATTCTGCTGCTGAACATCGCGTCGTTTGCGCTGCCCTCTGGCGCATACATGAATCCGCAAGTCTACGGCGGCGCGACAGGTGCGAACTTCACTTACTGGCTTTGGCACATGGTGCTGTTCGACGGCAAGATGCGTGCGATCTTCTCCATGCTCTTTGGCACCGGCGCGATCGTGTTGACGAGCCGAGCGGAGCGCAGAGGCGCGGGCGTGGAGATCGCGGATATCTACTACCGGCGCACCATGTGGCTCATCGTGTTCGGGCTGGTGCATGCCTATCTCATCTGGTACGGCGACATTCTGTACGCCTATGGCGTGGTGGGATTGTTGTTGTTCCCGTTCCGCAAGGCAAGCGCGCGAGCGTTGATCATCACGGGAGTGATTGTACTGGCGCTGCATTCCATGCAAGGCGCTGGAGGGATGTTCGCGATCGGAGAGATGAAGCAGACCGCCGAGAAGGCCGCCAAGGCCGAAAAGGCGGGACAGAAGCTTACCGAAGAAGAGAAGTCCGCGGCAAAGGACTGGGCGGCGTTGCAGGAGTTGTTCTCGCCCACGAAGGAAGCCGTGGAGAAGGAAATTAAGGCGCACCGCGAAGGCTGGGTATCCGCATTGAAGCATCGCGCGGGAATGTCGGCGCAGTTCCAGACCTCAATGTTCTTTCAGTTCGTCTTTCTCGACGTGTTCGGCATGTTGATTCTTGGCATGGGGCTGGCGAAAGCAGGTGTTTTTGATGCGGCGCTCAGCTATCGTGCCTACGCGTGGATGATCGCAGTTGGCCTTGGCATCGGCGTGCCGCTCAACTATTGGGCCGCGAGCAAGTGGGCCGCAAGCAACTATGGCATCCCGGAGTTCCTGGGTTATATCGCCAGCACCGCGGATCCGGGCCGCTTTCTGGTGGCTGCCGCTTATGTTGGCGCGATCATGATCCTGTGCAAAGCTGGCGTGCTTGGCTGGATCCGCATGCTGCTGGGATCCGTTGGCCGGATGGCGCTGACGAACTATCTACTCACGTCGATCGTTCTCACTTTCGTGTTTGATGGTTGGGGGCTGGGCCTGTTTGCGAAGTACGAACGTCATCAACTGATCTGGTTCGTGTTGGGCATGTGGGCGATCAATCTCGTCCTCAGCCCGATCTGGCTGCGGTACTTCCGTTTCGGGCCGGCCGAGTGGGCCTGGCGATCGTTGACGTACTGGCGAAGGCAGCCCTTGCGCCGCATCGTACCCGCCGAACCTGAGAAGAACGATGCCGCGCCGCTGATGCAAGAGGCGTGATCTACCAATCCTCGGGCTTTTGGCCTTCTGGCAGGAGTTCGCCCTTCTCGAGATAGCGCACGTGACGCGCGGCCTTTGCCGCATGCGGGTCGTGCGTCACCATCACGATGGTCTTGCCGAACTCTTTGTTGAGCCGGCTCAGCAGTTCCAGCGCATCACGCGCGGAGTTCGCATCGAGATTCCCGGTGGGCTCGTCGGCGAGGATCAGATCGGGGTCCGTCACGATGGCGCGCGCGATGGCCACGCGCTGTTCCTGGCCACCCGACAATTGCCGGGGCGTGTGGCCGAGACGGTCGCCGAGCCCGACCAGTTCAAGCGCACGCTTGGCATGCTCCATGCGCTTCGCCTTGCCGAGTTTGGTTAGCTTTAGCGGAAGCTCGACGTTCTCCAGCGCCGTCAGCACGGGGATCAGGTTGAAGCTCTGAAATACAAATCCGATGTGAGCGTTGCGCCAGCGCGCGATCTCACCATCGGTCATACGCGTCAGATCGTGGCCCAACACGCGGATATCGCCCGCGCTCGCGCGGTCCATGGCCGCAATGAGATGCAGCAACGTGGACTTGCCGGAGCCGGATGGCCCCATCAGAGCGACGAACTCGCCCTTCGCGATCTCGATGCTCGCGTCCTTCAATGCCGTGACCCGCTGCTCGCCACGCGAGAAATGCTTGGTCAGATTCCTGGTCTGAATCACTGCTTCGCTCATTGGTGTTCCTTGTCAGCGGACAATCTGGATGCGTGCGCCATCTTCCAATTCGGCGGGAGGACTCACGATCACGTCCTCGCCGCCAATCAAGCCATCGTCCACGCGAAGGCCTTTCGAGGAAGTGGCGCCTGTGCGCACGGCTCGTTTCACCGCGCGGCCATTGAGCGCGATGAAGACCGCGCCGTTGCGCACAGCGGCTTCGGGCACGTAGATCACGGGCTTTGAGGGCGCATCGCTCCTGGCTTGCGCCGCCTCCGACACGAAAGCCACACTGGCGTTCATTTCGGGGCGAAGATAGCTGTCGGGATTGACCACCTTCACCTTCACTTGCACCGTCGCCTTCTGGCGGTTGGCTTCGGGAGAGATCTCTTCGATGACGCCTTGATACTTGCGGTCGGGGCCATAGGCGTCGGTGGTGATCACGGCTTTCTGCTTCGAGCCAAGCTTGGCGAAGTCGTTCTGATTGATGTCGAGCTCCACCTGCAGATCGTTGAGATCGGCGAGTGAAACGACATAGCCCTTTGCGCCACGATCGCCAACAAAGCCTGTGGTGACGAACTCACCGCGTTCCACCACGCGTTCGAGAATCGTGCCGTTGATGGGAGCGCGAATGACCGTGTTGCTGAGCTGCGTTTCGAAGAAAGCAAGCCGGCCACGGGCCTCTTCAATCTGCCCGCGCACCTGCAATTTCGTCTCTTCACGCGGCCCGATGTTCACCAGATCGAAAGCGCGCTGCAGCGAGGTGACGCGAGCCGTCTGGCCGTCGAAGCGTGCCTGCGCATCATCCAGAGCCTGCTTTGCGAGCACGCCCTCCTTCACGAGGTTACGCGTGCGCTCGATTGAGATCCGCGCATTGTCGAGATCGGCCTTGGCCTGATTGAGATTCGCTTGCGCCGCCGCGATCTCTTCAGGCCGTGAGCCGTTGGTCAACTCGAGCAGCCTTGCTTCCAGAGATTGCAATTGTCCCTTAGCCTGCTGCAACTGCGCGCGATACTCATCGTCCTCCAGACGTACGATGACCTGGCCCTGTTTTACTGGGTCGCCCTTTTCCACGCCGATCCACGCCACTTTGCCGACCACTTTCGAAGCCAGTTGGATTTTGTGGTGCGCCACAATGTAGCCGGTTGCGTTGAGGATGACGTCGCCGGATGCACCAGCGGCGCCGGTTTCCTGTTGCGCGGAGACGCGCGCGATTCGTACATCCAGCGCGCGGTTCAGGCGTGAGTAGACGGTCTGTGCCGCGCCGAGCAGCAGGAAGATGAGGATGCCCGCGATGATCCAGCGCGTTGCCCAGCGCGATCCGCCTGTATCTTTCAACGATTTGTCGATGCGCAGACTATTCAAGTCTTCTGGCATGCAATAGGATTCCTTAGATTTGCCTCAAAGCATCGAGGATTTGCTTGCGCGCCGCCGAGCCCGCGGGAAAGAGCCCGCCAAGAGCGCCCATGAACAGCGCGAACGCAATGCCCGTCATCATGATGGCTGGAGTGATCTGGAAGTCGAACGTAATTTCGGAGAACGTGACAAAACTGCCGATTCCTGTTTGGATGTTGTTGAGCGGAAGCACCAGCACACAACCCAGGATGCCACCCAGGAGGCTTAGCAACAGGGACTCCAGGAAAAAGCTCAGCAGTACGCTGAGTTTGGAAAAGCCGAGCACGCGCAGAGTGCCGATTTCCGCTGAACGGCGCGCCACGGCGGCGTACATCGTATTCATCGCGGCGAAGCAGGAGCCGATGGCCATGATGGCGGCGACGAACATGCCGAGATAGCGGATCGGCGCGGCGGAGGATGTCTGCTGTTCGTAGTAGGCGATCTCCGACTGAGCATCCGCGTTGAGGCGCCGATCTGCGTTGATGTCGTTGATCAGCGCCTGTTTGGCCACTTCGTCCTGCGCCCGAAGGAGGATGGAGCTGAGCGCCTGCTCCCGGTTCTGGTCGGCGGCAAGCTGGTTGATGTCGCAGATGATTTCGCTGTTGAGGGCGGAGCGTCCGGCGTCGACGACGCCAACCACTTCCCATTCGCCGCGTCCGAAGGGGATCTTCTGGCCGACGCGCGCCGTGGAATAGCGGCCGGCGACTCCTTTGCCGACGACCACTTCGCGGCGGCCCGGCTGAAACTTGCGCCCCTCCGCGATTCTGGCGTTCTCGCGGAGGTCCCAACTGGAGGGAGAGAAGCCTCGTACGCTGATGTTGATGCCCGATGGGATGGCAGGACTCTCGAGCACGACGACGGTTACCAATTCCAGGGCCGCCAGCGGCTGTCCATCGGGTCCGTTGGCGAGACCGCGCTTGGTCTTGACGATGGAGAAATCCTCGGGAGAACGGTTGGATGTCAGCTCCGATGTCGCGCCCTTGCGCATCAC
>JAEUQE010000719.1 GCA_016789785.1 Bryobacterales bacterium | reverse complement strand
TTCAGAAACAGTCGCAGCGTCGATCGGTCCGACGTGTTGCCATTCATCACTTCGTAGGCCAGCGGAAATCCATCCGGCGTCACCACCAGTGCGATCACCAACTGCGCGCAATCGCTTCGTCCATCGCGGCTGTAGCCACGCCGTGCTTTCGGATTCTTCTCCATGTCGCCTTCGAAGTAAGTGCTGGTCAGATCGTAGAGCAGCACCTCGAAATCGGCTGCGAACAACTCCGCCCATTTCTGTTTCAACCAGACAAACAGATCTTGCTTGTGCTCCAGCAGCCGGTCCAAGCAGCGATACAGCCGGTCTTTTTCGGCTACTGCGAAATCGGTCTGCAGTAACTCATCCATTGCACTGCTGTCGAACCATTGCTTGTGCACATGAAACTCGCTGCCCGGATGGATCAGACGATTCACCACCAGCAGTTGCAGCACCTTCTCCCAACTCACCGCCTCGCGGCCTTCCGGCAGATGTTGCCGCCAGAACTCGTCCAACCCCAGCTCATGCCATAGTTCGCATGCCAGCCAGCAACCGCCATACGTGCGCGCCCGCCGCAACTCCAAACCACTCAACTTCACCTGTATACTGTCCAGCACATCGGTCGGCACTTCCCGGTCGTGCGGAAACAGGCTCATGGAGGTGTAGCGCTGCTCCTGCTCGTCGAACACCTTCAGCGTCTTGCGCCATGCGGCTTGTTGCTGATCGTTGATCTCGCCCAGGTACAGCACTGTGCGCTGCAACGTCCGGCCACCCGGCACACGCCGGTTTTCGACGATGCTGAAGCAGCGATGATCCTTGCCGTCCTTGTTGCGAATTGTGCTGCGCAGAAACATCGAAACAGCAGCTTGCCATGAAAACCACCACGCTGGAAAGAGGCAAGGTCTTCACCCTGGGCTTTTCGGCGACTGCGGCGTTGATAGCAAACCAAATCCAGTCACGACCCAGGTCGAATCAGGCCGGAACTGCGAAAGTCAGGCTAA
>JAEUQE010000718.1:705-983 GCA_016789785.1 Bryobacterales bacterium | reverse complement strand
CAGCAATGACGGACGTGGATTGAAACGATCATGGCTTTAGTCCTTGTTAGCAGTGCGAAAGATTCGTCCGTCAGCAATGACGGACGTGGATTGAAACAGTTTGCTGTTCGAGAAGCGGGACAAAAGACCACGATTCGTCCGTCAGCAATGACGGACGTGGATTGAAACCGATACGTCATCCTCGAAGCTGCACATCGACCATTGATTCGTCCGTCAGCAATGACGGACGTGGATTGAAACAGGTACTCAGGGCTCATTCTTCAATCTCCACGGGGATT
>JAEUQE010000718.1:0-695 GCA_016789785.1 Bryobacterales bacterium | reverse complement strand
GACAGCAATGACGGACGTGGATTGAAACAATCTCCACTGGGTTGGGGCTTGTACCGCCCCTGATTCGTCCGTCAGCAATGACGGACGTGGATTGAAACAGTTTGACAAGGGCAGCATTGCCGACTACATCGCGATTCGTCCGTCAGCAATGACGGACGTGGATTGAAACCGCTTACGGCGCTGCGCCTCAGCCATTACAAGGTGATTCGTCCGTCAGCAATGACGGACGTGGATTGAAACGTGTTCTTGCTCACAGATCTTCCTCGGCTAGGGCGGATTCGTCCGTCAGCAATGACGGACGTGGATTGAAACCGGTTCGGGCGTGCCGTGCGCGATGGATTCGAGCGATTCGTCCGTCAGCAATGACGGACGTGGATTGAAACTGCTAGATTACGCGGAAGGAGATATGAGAATAATAAGATTCGTCCGTCAGCAATGACGGACGTGGATTGAAACGATGGTAGTTTGAACCTGCCGGCTGAGTAATGGCGGATTCGTCCGTCAGCAATGACGGACGTGGATTGAAACACCAGCGTGCGCCAGGAGGCACCGTCCCAGATCATCGATTCGTCCGTCAGCAATGACGGACGTGGATTGAAACGTCAGGGTGCCCATATAAAAACGGGGCCATTATGGGATTCGTCCGTCAGCAATGACGGACGTGGATTGAAAAAGACTACCAAACTGGCTAGGCT
>JAEUQE010000717.1 GCA_016789785.1 Bryobacterales bacterium | reverse complement strand
ACCTCCATCTTCCGGGCCGTATTCCAACCTTGTGCGATCTCCTGCAACTCCCGGTAGGGCCGATTGGTGACCGGATAAAGCAGAGTCGCGGCGATCTCGCTCATGGGATCCACGGGACGAAGCAGGTCGACACGGTCCGGGTTCCGGCCGGCGGCCGGAGGCAGATTCTGTTCGGCCCAAAGCGTCAAGTCGGCGCGGGCGCGAACACGGTGCTCCTCGGCGTCCACATACTTCGCCAGCGTCGGCGCGACTGGCTCGGAGGCCGCGCCGGAATCCCAGATGCACGAGGGATGCGCCGCGCAGGCGCGCCCCATCTCATCCGCGAGATCGCGCAGTTCGGCGTATTCGGACGCTTTCATCCGCCGGATCTGCTTTTCCAGAGTGCGAATGCTGACTACCTGGCCAACGTTGGTCGGCACGCCAAAGAAGAGGAGGTAGCGGGCCACGTCGAACGCGCGCGCCGCGAGGTTTCGTTCATACGCGTCCGGCTTCATCGTCTCCGGACGCGGCAAATGCGACTTCAGCCACTCCAGAACCTCGGCATGGATCTCCTGATAGGCGGCGATCATCGCCTGTGCCTGCCGCAAATATGCCGATGCATGCTCCTCGCCGAACTCGGGCGGAGTCACAATGCCTACGCGTGAGAAATCCTGATAGCGGGTCGATTTTGCCTGCCCATCCCAGAGTTGCTCATCTTCGGCTTCGGTCGCCGCGAGTTCGGAGATGCCTTCCAGACACACCGCAAGGTGCCCGAGATCGGCAATGGAGGCGTGCCCGTATTGGAAGTAGAAACTGTCGAGAAACTTCTGCGAATCGTGCTTGCGTACCCAATCCACCGATTTGTGAATGGAATCTGCCGACCGGCTGTATCGTGCAAGCGCGTAGGCCGACTTCTCAGGAGGCATGGGCGACAACATAACGACGCGTTCCTGTTTCGGCTTCATCGGTGCTTGCTCGGACATCTCCGCTAAGATAGCAAATACTCAATGAAGATCCGTATC
>JAEUQE010000716.1 GCA_016789785.1 Bryobacterales bacterium | reverse complement strand
GCCGATTGCCGCGAACGCGTCGCAGCGCTTGGCATTGAACGCCTCCAGCGTGAACAGCGCTGCTGGCCCATAGAACAGCGACTTGAGCCACGTACGGCGATCCATTGTTTGTGACATAACTTTGTCTTCCTTTCTCAAGCGTCGGAGCAACTGCCCTCTCCAGAGAACAAGTAGATCACGTTCTCTCGAATCAGCGGCGGCTTCTTCACCGCACGCGGTTACCGCGATCAGCGCTTCTCCCGGGAACAGTGTGAACGTTCCCTGGCGATCAGCGGCGTCCAACTTCTTCGCCGGAGGCGGTTGCCGCGCGGTTAGCGCCCGTCCAAGGAACAGTGGTGAATGTTCCCTGGCGATCAGCGGCGTACGGCTTCTTCGCCAGAGGCGGTTGCCGCGCGGTCAGCGCCTCAGAACTGCAGCCGCATCTGGAACTGGTAGAAGCGGTTCAACGACGATGTCTGGCTCAGAATCCGTCCGAAGTTCGTCGAAATCGGACTGATGTCGGGCGCACTCATCTGCGAGCGGTTCTGCACGTTGATCACATCGGCGCGAAACTGGAAGCGCAAGCCCTCCGTGATCCGGATCTCACGCAACAGATTCGCGTTCCACTGGCTCAATCCATCCGCACGCAGATTGTTGAAGAACCGCGGAAAGATGCGAGTGTGAAAGGCAGCGGGCTGATTCGCCGGCACGCGCTCAAACGGAACACCCGTATTGAACCACTGATCCAGAGTCTTCGTCCCCGACGTCGCATCGGCTTCGAAGTTGTTGATGTCGCCGCGATAGAAAAGATTGCCCCAACCGAGCAACGGCCCGTTCTGAAACTCGTAGGTCGCGGCGGCTTGCCAGCCACCGAACAGATGGTTCAGCACTCCGCTCTGCAGATACTTCCGGCCGCGGCCAAACGGGAGTTCCATGATCGCCGTACCCGTAAGCCGGTGTGGGCGGGCCGAATCGCTCGGCCACCAGATGCGCGGCGCAAGTTCGAACTCGTTCTCGATGATGGTCTTGTTGTCCTG
>JAEUQE010000715.1 GCA_016789785.1 Bryobacterales bacterium | reverse complement strand
CCAGCGGTTTCAATCCACGTCCGTCATTGCTGACGGACGAATCGCGTCTCCAGCGCGTGCTGCAGTACCTCTCCGACGGTTTCAATCCACGTCCGTCATTGCTGACGGACGAATCCGGCTTGTCCCTAATCCTGATGACCCGAGTATCCTGGTTTCAATCCACGTCCGTCATTGCTGACGGACGAATCGGATGGCGTCAGGTAGCAGGAGCTATTAACACCCTGTTTCAATCCACGTCCGTCATTGCTGACGGACGAATCGCGGCGGTGGAGTTGCGCGCGAAATTGCCTTGAGAGGCGTTTCAATCCACGTCCGTCATTGCTGACGGACGAATCTGGAGTAACAAAATGGCTGCGCAGATTGAATACCTGTTTCAATCCACGTCCGTCATTGCTGACGGACGAATCTGGGCACGTGCCATTATCTTGTCCTTTTCTGAATGTTTCAATCCACGTCCGTCATTGCTGACGGACGAATCGCTTAATAACATTGGCGCGGGGACGTGGGGCATTCGTTTCAATCCACGTCCGTCATTGCTGACGGACGAATCGCTTGGATCGCTGCCGAATTTACAGACGCAGACGCAGTTTCAATCCACGTCCGTCATTGCTGACGGACGAATCGAGCCTATCGCGATAGGCGCGAGCAGCTTGCAGCTGTTTCAATCCACGTCCGTCATTGCTGACGGACGAATCGCCCCGGCCCCGGCCGTGAAGCGGGTCCGCAGGGCGTTTCAATCCACGTCCGTCATTGCTGACGGACGAATCGCGGTTCTCCAGATGATGCCCCACAAGGGGCGGGTTTCAATCCACGTCCGTCATTGCTGACGGACGAATCCTCGGCAAGAGCGTCCAAAGACTGACTGCCGTTATGGTTTCAATCCACGTCCGTCATTGCTGACGGACGAATCGGACAGGTGCATATCCGGCCTTTGGTTGGATAAGCGTTTCAATCCACGTCCGTCATTGCTGACGGACGAATCCTGCACGGCAATCGGCGGAACATCCTTGATACGTGT
>JAEUQE010000714.1 GCA_016789785.1 Bryobacterales bacterium | reverse complement strand
TCCCCGCCGGATAGTACCCATCCACCGAGTAAGGCGTCACCTGCACGCTCCCGCTCCCCGTCACCGCCGTCGTCAGCAGATACTGCGTCGCAAACGTCGCCGTGTAAGTCGTGAAACTCGACGTGGCCGTCACCGTGTGCGCCGCCGCTCCGCCGTCGCTCCAATTGGCAAACACATACCGCGTCCCACTCCCTTGTGGCGTAACCGCCGAGATCGTGTGCACCGTCCCCTGCCCCCAATTCCTCGGGCACGGAGTCACGCACGCCACCCCATCCACCACCACCGTCAAACCCGCCGGCGAACTCGTCACCAGGTGCGAGTTGTAGATCGCCGTGTACTTCGTGTCCACCGTCGTCGACGGCGCCCGAATCGACCGCACCCGCGACGTCGACCCGTCGTCCCAGCCCACGAATTGGTAACCCGCGACATCCTGCGCATCCAGCCCGTGCGTGCTGTTCGGCGGCCACGCAAACCGCACCGGCGTATACTTCAACTTCGTGTCCACATACAACGGTATCCCTCCCGGCGACGTCGTGATCGTCGTCAACGGCGTGGCCGGCGGCGGCGGCGTCACCCAGTGCGGTTGCGACGTGCCCAAACACCCCGAAATCACGCCATGCTGCGTCGCCTGCGCGTCCTCCGGGCCCAGCGGCGTCGGCGTCGTCAGCGTCGCCGTCCAACTCGCCCCCGCGCTCGCCTCCGGATACGTCGTCACGGTCCCGCCCGATCCGTTCGGTTGCAGCAGCGTCGACGAGACGTAAGTGTTGTACAGCCGCGGCGATGCCAGCCCCGAGATGCTCGTCGTCGCCCACGCATATACCGTGTTCGCATCCACGATCTCGTAGAAGTTCGCCACACTCACCTTGCTCTCCACCGCCGCCACATCCGGCGCGCACGTGTCCCGCAGATTGCGGTCAAAATCGTTCGGGTTCGCCGGCCTCGGCATCGGACTGTTCGGCGATTTCACCGCCGTCAGGTTCCCTCCATTGGGCCACTGCGTCGGGTCCTGCGCACCCATGATCA
>JAEUQE010000713.1 GCA_016789785.1 Bryobacterales bacterium | reverse complement strand
CTCGACATCGACAAGCTGAACGCCTACAACCTCAGCGCGCAGGATGTGGATCGTGCGATTCGCACCGAGAACATCGAGACGCCCGGTGGCCGCATCGTGCGAGGCCCCTCTGAATTGGGCGTGCGCACATTGGGCCGCGTGGAAAAGGTCGACGAGTTCAATAACATCATCGTCAAGAACGTCGGTGGCGCGCCGATCCGTTTGCGCGACGTCGGTTACGCCGAGGATGGAATGGCGGAGCGCCGCAACTTCGCCTACTACGAAGGCAAGCCTGCCGTGATGCTGGAGATCCGCCGCCAGATCGGAACCAACACCGTGAAACTGGTGGAGGGCGTCCAGAACCGGCTGGATTCCATCAAGGGACAACTGCCTGCCGGTATCAAGATCTCGCTGGTGAAGGAGTCCGCCACCTACATCAAGAACTCGGTGGCCGCGCTTGAAGAGCATCTGGTTCTTGGCAGCTTCCTTGCCTCCTTCATCGTGTTCCTTTTCATTCGGGACTGGCGCACTGTGTTCATCAGTTCCATTGCGATTCCCACGTCCGTCCTCGCCACCTTCACTCTTCTGAAGATGCTCGGATTCACGTTGAACTCGATGACGCTTCTCGGGCTCACGCTAGCCGTCGGCATCGTGATTGACGACGCAATCATCGTCCTCGAGAACATCTACCGTTACATTGAGGAAGAGGCCATGCCTCCCATGGAAGCGGCTGTCGTCGCGACCAAGGAGATCTCACTCGCGGTGCTGGCCACCACACTCTCGCTGGTGATCGTCTTCGTGCCGGTAGCCTTCATGGAAGGCTATGCGAAGAAATTCCTCAACCAGTTCGGGTGGACCATGACAGCATCGATCTTGATGTCGATGCTGGTCGCCTTCACATTGACGCCCACCTTGAGTGCCCGAATGCTGAAGCGCAAGACAAAGCCGGGCGAGCAGCCCGTGAAGCATGCGCATCATTCGGGATGGACGGAGCGCGCCTACGTTGGCATGCTGCGATGGTCGCTCGATCACCGCTGGGTGATCGT
>JAEUQE010000712.1 GCA_016789785.1 Bryobacterales bacterium | reverse complement strand
CCGTCGGTCCAATTGTTGTGCCCGCCCGAATCGCGAAGTCCGCGCTTCCACACGAGCCACGCCAGCCGCGACTTCTCGGTCAGCAGATTCTCTTCCTTGATGCCGTAGGCACGCGCGAATCGCACCACACCTTCGCCAACAAGCATCACGTGATCCGTTTGCTCCATCACCAACTTCGCCAGCTTCGACACATACTTAATGCCGCGCACGCTGGCCACGGATCCGGCGCGCCGCGTCGGCCCGTGCATCACGCTGGCATCCAATTCGACCACGCCCTCTTCGTTCGGCAGCCCGCCGTAGCCCACCGAATCGTCTTCCGGATCGTCTTCGTTGATATTCACTCCGGCGATGACGGCATCCAGCGTGTCTCCGCCCGATTTCAAGATTTCCATTGCCCGTGCGCACGCCCGCTGGCCGTTGCCGGAAGAGACCACCAGGTTCTTGCCGGCCGCCTGCAATGAGGGAGCGGCCGCGGCCATCGCCGCACCCGCGCTGATCCAATGCCTTCTGCTGATCATGGACGATTCTCCGTATACACTAGAAAGAGCATGCGCCGACTCCTTGCATTGCTGATGCTCGCCTCATTGTGCTTCGCCTGGCAGAAGAAAGGCAAGCAGCCGAAACTTCCTGAGGTTGCCGTGATGGAGATCACCTGTCACCGCAGCACCGGCGACGTCCACGTGGACGGGCGGCTCAAGATCCAGAGCACGAAGCCGATCCGGAAGCTGCAACTGCTGGTGGACTTCCTGGGCTCCGACAAGCAACTGCTCCAGACCAAGCGCGGTCCCGTGGATAGTGATTTCCTTGAACCCGGTGACGAAACCGAGTTTCACCTTCGCGTCTCCGACCCCGTTCGGGCGGTTCTGTATACCATCCGCGCCGAAGACGGGGATGGGAGGGATCTGCGGGTGGAAAAGCCGGGCCCCTTCCCGATCGAATAGAGGTTCCCGGAAGTTGCTGGATTTACACCTTTTACAAATCTTTTACAAACTCTGAACGACCTTTCTTCGTCTTCCCCGTAGTAT
>JAEUQE010000711.1 GCA_016789785.1 Bryobacterales bacterium | reverse complement strand
CACACAGCAACGGCGGGAGAAGCCGGCTGGCATGACAACCCGTCTTTGAAACATTATCTACCAAATATGTTTAGGATGGCGAGAGGTTCTCTCATCTGAACTGGAGAAAATTTTGCCAGCCCGCCATTCCTCCGGGGTTTCCATCCGATGAAGAACGGGTGAATCGTCGCAGGTGACGAGAACTGGAACGGTGAGTCACGTCATAATGGCTAGAAGCAGTCCGTTTGATTCATTCATGCCAGTCACGAAAATCGTAGCCACGCTGGGACCCGTGTGCCGGACCGAAGAAGCGATCCGCGAGTTGATTCGCGCGGGCGTGAACGTGTTCCGCATCAACGCCTCCCATGCCCAGAACGACGACATCAGCCAGTTGATCCGCCTTGTGCGGAAGGTGTCGGAAGACATGCATTTCTATGCCGGGGTGCTCCTTGACCTGCAAGGTCCAAAAATTCGCCTCGGAACGTTCGAGAACGGAGGGTGCACCCTCGAAACCGGTGCGCAGTTCATCATCACGACGCAGCAGGTGGTTGGCAACTGCGAGCGTGCCTCCACGGTGTATGCCGATTTCGCGAAGGACGTGAAGCCGGAGGATCGCATCCTGCTGGCCGATGGAAGCGTGGAACTCAAAGCGCTCTATTCCGATGGCGTGCAAGTGATCTGCGAAGTGGTGTCCGGCGGTCCCATCAGCGATCGCAAGGGCATCAACCTGCCGGGCGTGCGCGTCAGCACGCCGTCGCTGACCAAGAAGGACATGGCCGACTTGCGCCAGGCGCTCGAAGTCGGCATTGACTTTGTGGCGCTGTCGTTTGTGAGGCGCCGGGAAGACGTGCTGCGCATGCGGCATTTCCTGGAAGAGAACGATGCGAGTGTGCCCATCGTATCGAAGATCGAGAAACCCGAGGCGTGGGACAACCTTGAGGCGATTCTGGAGGAGTCCGATGGCGTGATGGTGGCGCGCGGGGATCTGGGCGTGGAAGTGGCGCTTGAAAAAGTGCCCGCCATCCAGAAGGAGATCATTGAGCAGGCGCGGCGCTA
>JAEUQE010000710.1 GCA_016789785.1 Bryobacterales bacterium | reverse complement strand
AGCCCAGAGTATTCGCATGTTTCGCCCGATTGCCTCACTATACAACAGCGAAGGACCGGGCCGAGATGATCAGCGGCAGCGTCGATCAGCGCAAGATTTGGTAGTTGGATGGAATCTCAAAGTGTTTCGCCTCGGGAGGCCCGAGCGTGATGGACTTGACCTCCCATTCGCGGAAGCGCGTGGGAAGACCGAAGCTGTTGTATTCCCACATCACTTCCTTCAGGCTGAGACAGCCAAGCGCGGGAGCGCGATACACATGTGAAACATGGTTCGCGGGGCTCCGGAAAGTAACTTCTTGGGTGTCATAACCGGCGATGCGCGGCCCCTTCTTTAGGGCAGCGCGGCCCGCCGAACAGTCAGGCCCAAAGAGGCTGGATACCGGCAACATCCGCCGGTTGTGCGTTGGCCGCACGACTACGATCTTTTGGTCGTGACTGAAACCGGCCGTCCGGTCTGAGAATTCGATGAACCCATAACTCGTCTTGGATCGAGGCCTGAAGTAATTCGTCCACATGCTCTGTTGTTCATGGACTGCGCTAGCCCCGTCAGCGCGGTACACATGAACGCCCGTCGACTCATAGCGGTCGACATTGTGGAGCCCCCAACTCTTGTTCTCCCACCGCGTTTCCGCGTAGGTAAGCGTGGCACAGGGCCGTCCCGCGGGCGTCAGGCAAGCCAGGACGGATAGCGGCAGCAAAGCACTCAGCAACAAACGGTGAACCATTGCAGCGCACTCCTGCCCGATAGAATAGGCAGATTTCGCGCGGAGGGCAAGGCGCCTGTCACTCAGCATCACTCAGAGCCGCCGTCCATTGAACTCATGGACCGCTCCTACCATCGCCACGATGTTCTCCACCGGAGTGCCGGCCTGCACGTTGTGCACAGAATTAAACACAAATCCGCCGCCTCGCGCAAAGATGTCGCAACGCCGAAGCACTTCTTCCCGCACTTCCGCGGGAGTACCAAAGGGCAGCGTTGATTGCGTATCCACACCTCCACCCCAGAACACAAGGCGGCCGCCGTAGTTCTCCTTGAGCACCGCCGGATCCATGCC
>JAEUQE010000070.1:8841-36895 GCA_016789785.1 Bryobacterales bacterium | reverse complement strand
GTGAGCGACCCCTGGTTCAGCGACTTCAGCAGCGGATGCGTGGCGAAGATCTGCGTCATCTCCGGATCGAGATCCACCAGCGTGATTCGTTCCACGCCCGGATACTTCAGTAGTTCACGCACGGCAAGCCCATCGCCGCCGCCCAACACAAGCACTTGGCGTGGACCGGCTACGGCGGACATGCCGGGATGCACCAGCGCCTCATGATAGCGATGCTCATCGCGCGAACTGAACTGCAGGTGCGCATTGAGGAACAACCGGATGTCGTCGCGCCACTTTGTCAACACAATGCGCTGATATCGCGTGTTGCGCGCCATGATCACTTCGTCCGCATACAGGTTGCTATCGGCAAGATCGAGAATCTGGTTGCCGTAGGCCATGCCGATCGCGAGAGCCGCGATTGCCGCGACACACAGCGCGCGCAACCGCATCAGCCCGCCGATGCGCTCGCGGAAGAGATACGTCGTCCACAGCGCCACCGCGACATTGAGGATGCCGAAGAAAATCGCGCCCCGCACCAGACCCAGTTTCGGAACCAGCCATAGCGGAAAGATCAGCGACGCACCGAGCGCACCCAGATAATCGAATGTCAGCACCTGCGCCACCAGGTCGCGAAACTCGAAGCGATCCTTGAGGATGCGCATCATCAACGGGATCTCGAGGCCCACCAGTGTGCCGATCAATAACACCAGCCCGTAGAGCAGCACCCGGAAACCCTGCGTGTACGCGAACGCAAGAAACAGGATTGTGGACGAGAAACCGCCGATGAGCCCGACCATGAGCTCAATCTGAACGAACTTCGACACCAGCCCCTTGCCCACGAACTTCGACAGATAGCTGCCGATGCCCATCGCAAAGAGATAGCTGCCGATCACGGTGGAGAACTGCAGCACGCTATCGCCAAGCAGATAGCTTGCCAGCGTGCCGGCCAGCAACTCATAGATGAGCCCGCACGCCGCGATGACGAGAACGGAAAGGAGGAGTAGAGTAGCCAATGCTTAGTGGACTGCGGAAGCAATGATGATACACATGCCAATGGACATGGCTCCCACCAGAATCGCCAGCGCCACGTTCTTCTCCTCCACAATCTCCTTCCATAATGCGTAGGGAGTGAGTTTGTCCATGATGGCGAAAGCCAAAACAAAGACCACGATTCCCAACACGGCGTAAAGCAGCGCGTTGAGGATGAAACCAGGATGGAAGTCCGCCATGTTCTATTTGCCTCCAATGTAGCGGCCAATACCGCTTCCGCCGTAGTGCGAGCGCCATGCGCCGGGGTTGTCGCGAATCGATCGCGGAACGTTCTTCACTTCATCGGCACGGTCGAAACTCCATCCGCGCCACTGCGAGTAGCCCACCCACCCGGCGATCAGCAAACCGTATATCGAAAACAACGATCGTATGTTCATCAGTCATCATCCCCGCTGCTGGAACTCGTATCCGTCGCCGACCCGTAGTCGCTTTCCGACCAGCGCTTCACTTCGAAGCTGCCGCTGCGCAGCGTCGTGTAGATCGGCGGAATAAGCAACAATACCAAGCCGATCCAGAAGAACCCCCACGTGGTCACATCGCGCGTCACGTCCACACGGTAGTTTACGCCACGCGCCAGTGTGACATTCGGCAGCACGCCCGACACCCTTGCCTGCGACGATGTGTCCATCTCCGGTTCCACCCGCAGATAGTAACGGCCTGCCGGGATGGCGCTCAATACCACCGAGTCCTGCGCCTTGCCTTCGGTCCAACTCCCGTCGCTGTCGCGCCCGTGGTAGTAACTCACCTGCCGCCCGAAAGCGAAGGCTTCTCCATTGTCGGCGTTGATCAACGCCATGTTGAAGTACGCCCAGTCGTTATCGAGGTCGGTGCGCAGATCCACCTTCACGCTGGAAGTACGTCCCTTCAGTTCGAATACGTCGGTGACGAAGGAGTGCTCGCCGGTCACCGCGGGACTGAAGGAGTAGTTGTGAGAGAACACCGTCTTGTTCGAATGCAGGAATCCGAAAAACACCTGCACGAACATCAGCATGAACACCCAGAATCCGAATCGCAGCCACGCGCGTCCCACCTCGCCTTGATGCGGCGATGGTTGATTGGCAAACACGCCCAGCGGCTCGGGCAGTTTCTCTTTCAACTGAAAGCTCTGTTCGATCACAGACTTCGGTGTATACTCGCCAACGCTCCAGTTGACCTCGCTGTCCTGCCGCTCGCAGGAGAGAATGCGCGGCGGGTGCACATAGTCATCACAGATGGCCTGCTCTCCCACGCGCACCTTCCACGGGAACTCCCCCATCACATACGTGGTGGTGGCGCGGTAGTTCTGAAAATGCTTGAACTTTTCGCCGAGCAGGGAGGCCGTGGGACGTGTACCTTCCGATCCCGGCACAGGCTTCGAATGCACGATGGTAATGTCGTTCCAGTGTCCGTTGTACTCGCTCAGGTAACGGAATCCCTTATAAGGGTTGAACAGTACATACTCTGCCCACGAGTAGTCCACGCCTTCCACATTCATGGTGCGGACCTGGAACCCGATCACCTCGTACGGATCGCCGCGCATCTTGCCGCGGACGCCCAGCGGAATGAGCGGCCGGATGCGCTCCCGGGCCTGAAACTTCTGCAGGATCTGCAAACTCGGCGTGGTTGCGTCGAGAATGCTCAGGCACTGGATGCAGACCACCGACAAAGTACGGCCCAGTCCGCGCACTTCCACTGTTCCCCCACAGTTGGGGCACGCCATGGAGCGGACCGAGGGCTTCGGTGATGCCGGTTGAGTGCTCATGCTTACCAGCCTTCGAACTCCTTCAAGTTCTTCAGACGCAAGGAGTCGAAATCCACCATCTCGCCAACGAAGACGATCGGCGGATCCTCGGTGTAATCGATGGTCGCAAAGCGCGCATCGGGCGTTCGCAGATCTACGAACGTGCATTCATCTTTGTCCCAATACTCGAAGGGAAGCTCGCCCTGCACACCTCGATAGCGCGCCTTCGTGACGCCGGTCACCTCGTACTTGATGTCCGCATGCGTGAACACCACGCCAGGCCACATCTTCCCGGCCGGCGGTACGTTCGAGGGACGCGGAGTTGCTTCCTGCGTGATCGCATACTGCGCCATCGCATCCGAGAGCCAGATGCTGCCGCCTTTGTGCGTCATGCAGTGCCACTCATTCCATGAGCCAAGCTCGTACTCATACACGATCCGGCCCACCACTTGAAACGAAAGGTCGCGATAAATGCCTTCGGTCAGCAATTGGATCGGGCTGACATCGGGAGGCAGATCGGCCACCACGCCCACCTTCTCCAGATCCACGTCGTGCCGCACGAGGATTGAGTTGCAGTAGGGACACGTGGTCTGGACGGCGATCGAGAACTGAAACGCGACCGGTGCGCCACAATTGGGGCAATTGCCTGCGGGTTTCGCCATAGTGCCTCGGAGGTCTCAAGCAGCTTGCGGCGGCGGCACGCCGTAAGGACGGTCAATGCGGCGTACGCGCACGTTGTCTGCGCCGAACTCACGCGCCAGCAGCATCACGAAGTTGAACTCCGGACGCGGCTTGCAGCAGAACAGATTGACGCACATGGAACCGTGCTCTGGAAACGTGTGACAGGAGAGATGGGACTCTTCCAGGATCACGAAACCCGTCAGCCCGCCCGGCTCAGGAAACTGATGCCATTGGGCGTGGCTGACAGGATGAAGCTGGAGCACCTCAATCAGCCGCTGAAAGAGTTTGTCGAGCTTTCCGCGATCCTTAAGCGCTTCGGCGGAACACCCATACGCATCCACAATCCACTCACGGCCAGTCATCGGATTGGGTACCAGCGTAGCACCTCAGACCTGGGCCGCGCCGCAGCTCGGGCAGAATTTCGCGCGTCCGGGCATGGAGGTTCCGCACTCGATACAGAACTTCGTCTCCTTGCCGGGAGCCGCCGCTCCACCTGCCGCAGTTGGGGCGGCTGCCGCAACTGGCGCGACCGGCGGTACCGGTGCCGCGGGAGCCGCTGGTTGCTGACCATGCATTCCCGCCATGCCCTGCTGTACCGCGCCCATCATGGCCTGCGCCATCGCGACGCCAGCGCCGAGTTGCGCGCCGAGGGCAGCATTGCCTCCACCTTCATTCGCCGCCGCGATCGGCATGGACTGCGCAACCTGGAACTGCGTGTAGCGGCCCATGTCGCCAATCATGTTCATGCCAATGCGCTCATCCAGCCGCTTCTGCAGCTCTTCCGGCAACGACAGGTTCTCAACAACGAACGTATCGAGCGTAATCCCCAACTCGGCGAAGTGCGGCTTCAACTGGGCCGCGATCTTCGCGCCCACCTCCATCTGATTCGCCGCCATGTCGAGGAACGGGATCTGGCTTTCGGCAAACGCGTCGGACATGCTGCCGACGATCATGTTGCGAAGCTGGCCCTCAATGTCCGCGACGCGGTACAACTCCACGGTTCCGCTCAGCTTGGTGTGAAACGCCCGCGGATCCGACACGTGCCACGAGTAAATGCCATACGCCCGCAGGCGGACGGCGCCGAAGTCCCGGTCGCGAATGGTGACCGGTGTGGCGGTGCCCCACTTCTGGTTGGTCTGGATGCGCGAGGAGAAGAAGTAGACGTCGCTCTTGAACGGCGACTGGAACAGTTTGTCCCAGTTCATCAGGTTCGTGAGCAGCGGGAGCGTCTGCGTGTTGAGCGTATAGAGACCCGGTCCAAAGACGTCGGCCATGCGGCCCTCGTTGACGAATGCAGCCATCTGCGATTCGCGCACCGTGAGCTTTGCGCCGTTTTGGATTTCCATGTCTTGCATGGGATAGCGAGAGGCGAGAATTCCGTCCTCGGGCTCGGTCCAGTGAATGACGTCAATAAACTGTTTCTTGAGAAAGTCCTTGAGTGCCATGGGTCTCCAGTTCCTCCAAAGTATACGCCAAAAGTGTAAATGTTGTTCCCGAAACCGGAAGGGACGGAAGGGACGGGCGGGCGATGCGAATGAATGGCCGGCGCGCACCAAGCGCCTGCCCGCCGGATCGCGAAGCCGTTACTATGGTCAGGTGACGAGACGAAACTGGTTGGGCACGGTGCTCGCGGGAGGGCTCATGACAGGAACCGCGGAATCGCAGAGCTTCAAGAAGCCAAGGAAACTGGCGGCCAGCGACACGGTTGGCTTGATCACACCATCGGCTTATGTATCGGACCCGGACCGGATCGCACTGGCCGAGCGAACTCTGAAGTACTTCGGGCTGAAACCGAAGTTCGGCCGGAACGTGAAGAAGCGCTATGGCTACGTCGGCGGGTCCGCGGAAGAGCGCGCCGCCGATATTCACGACATGTTCTCCGACCCCGAGGTGAAGGCGGTGTTCGCGATCCGCGGTGGATTCGGAGCGGCTCACCTGCTCGACAAGATCGACTATGGCCTGATCGCGCGCAATCCGAAGATCTTCATCGGCTACAGCGACATCACGGCGCTTCACTTGGCCTTCCATCGCAAGGCGGGCTTGGTCACGTTTCATGGGCCAGTGGTGCTGTCGCGGTTTTCCAACTACACGCAGGACCACTTCCGCCGGGCGCTGTTTGACGCGAAGCCCCTGGGTACGCTGACCAATCCGCCGGACTCCGATCCGCTGCGCCCGTCCCACACGCTGCGCACTGTGCGCCCGGGCAAGGCTCGGGGTCTGCTGACAGGGGGCAACCTGACGCTGATCAGCACCACGCTCGGGTCGCCCTACGATATCGAGACCAAGGGCAGGATCCTGTTCATTGAAGATGTGGATGAGCAGCCCTACAGTATGGACCGCATGCTTACTCACTTGAAGCTCGCCGGCAAGTTCGACGGTGTAGCAGGAATTGTGTTCGGCGAGTGCTCGGACTGCCGGCCACGCGACTACAAGCCGTCCTTCGAGTCGAACTTTTCCATCGGCGAGATCGTGGACCGGATTCTGGGAGGCCTCAACGTGCCGGTGCTGTCGGGTCTGACCATCGGTCACACAGACGATCAGCTCACCCTACCGCTGGGCGTGATGGCGACACTCGATGCCGACAAAGGGCAGTTGATCATCGAAGAGTCCGCGACCGTTTAGGTGGACCGCTAATTGCGCAACCTATCGCCGGATTGGGGCAATTCGCCGAAGCACCCGGACGCTGAGCCGGGTCCCAACGCATACACATCGCTCGGCGAAAAGCTGATCGCCGAGGGCTGACGGCCGACCTGCCAGCCAGAACCTATCTGATACTCAGGCTAACGCTCTGGCGCAGCGTCTCCGATAAGATCCGTAGGGCCCGCCGGGCCCAGGGTACGTCCTCTTAACAAACGATTACGTTGGGTCAGGTCCTTTTGCGAAACCTTTTCTTGCGGCAAGTGTCATATACTAATATGAGGATTTCCTCGACAATTGCGGCGATCCTCATCACCCTCCCGGGTGTGGTGTCCGCCCAGTTTCGTTTCCAACACACACCCGAAAACCACTGGCTGCTGTCGAACGGTTGGATTGAGGCGGAGTTTCAATTCACCGACCGCAACACCTTCGAGTTCGTTTCGCTCAAGAATCAGAAGAATGGTGACACCTGGAAGGCGCATCCGGGAATCGCTTCTTCGCCGATCCGGTTTGCGAGCGAGAGCGAAGCGGTGGATGCCTACATTCCGCTGCGATTTGTGCAGGAGTCCACGGAAGCCATTGACCGGCGAGGCATGCGGCAGAATTTGGTGTTCGATGAGTTGGGCGGTGGATTCCGTATCTTTCTTGCACTGGAACTCTACGAGAATCAGCCGGTACTCCGCTACAGCGTGAAGGTGCGCAATCTGCTCGATCAGCCGCGGCGCATCCGGATGGCGGACATGCTGAGTTGGAACTTTCAGGAGCCCGCCAATCAATTCCGGCTTTTGCGCGTGAACCAGTGGTCGGTACTGCCGCCGCTGAAGAACTTCGAGCCGAAGGAAGTGATTCTTGGCGGTGATTTCGCCCGCGAGTATGTGAGATCGGGAGCGGGTGCGGCGGACTGCACCTGGATCGCCGTACGCGACCGCAACGATCGTGGCCTTGTGGCTGGCTGGGAGTTTGACGGCCGCAGCGAGGCATCGGCGCGCTATCGAGCGCAGGATGGGCGGCTGCAACTCGCCGCATTCGTCGAAGATCTGAACCGGTATGTCGTCCCGGGGCAGGATTTTCAGGTTCCGCCCGCGTTCATCGGCGTGTTTCGCGGGGACTGGGATGAAGCCGGATTCCGCACGCAGCGGTTTGTCGAACAGGCTCTTGCCAAGCCGGTTCCTGACGAAATGAAGTTCCCCTATGTGGTCTGGGACTCGTGGGGATACCTGACGAACATCAATGAGCCCATCCTGCGGCGCAACGCGGAGGTGGCGGCGAAACTCGGCATGGAAATGCTGATTGTTGACCTCGGCTGGTCGCGCACGATCGGCGACTGGCGGCATGATCCGGCGAAGTTCCCCAACGGTCTTGCGCCACTTGCGGACTACGTCCATTCGCTCGGCATGAAGTTCGGTCTGCACCTGGCAATCGCGGAGGCTGCGCTGGATTCTCCGATTGCGAGAGAGCGGCCCGAGTGGCTTTCCACCGAACCTTACAGCTATTTCGGCGCGAAGGGACTGTGCCTGTCGCACAAGCCCGTGCAGGAGTGGCTGATTCAGGAAATCGTGCGCATGATTGACGAAAACAAGGTCGATTGGATCCTCCAGGACGGCGAGCACATGGTGAAGCGCTGCACCCGCAGGGACCATACGCATGATCCCGACGACAGCAACTACTCGAATGCGGTGGATGGATTGAACTCCGTGGTTGACGCCGTGCAGAAGCTACGCCCGAATGTACTTTGGGAGAACTGCGCCAACGGCGGCAGCATGATGACGTTCAACATGGTCAAGCAGTACGTCACGTCGATCACGAATGATGCGTCGGGTGCGCTTGGGTCGCGGCAGGCCGTCTTCGGCGCGACATTCCCCTTCCCTGCACGATACACCGACCGCTACATGCCGGAGAACCCTTCGAACACGTACGCCACCCGCAGCTACATGTTCGGCGGCCCGTGGATTTTCATGAACAAACTGGCGGACTTGACGCCGGCGGAGATCGCACTTGCGGCATCGGAGATTCGCACTTACAAGGAACTGCGGCCCCTGCTACGAGAGGCCAAGGTCTTCCACCTGAGCGATTCTCCTCTCGAGGGCCGCGTCGATGCGATCGAGGCATATTCGGCCTCCACCGACACTGCGATTATCGTCGTGACCCGCGATGGCTCGCCAAGCAACGTCCACTTACTCCGTGTCGAAGGACTGACGCCGGATTCGAACTATCGTGTGCGGTTCCAGGATGACCGGCGCATTTATGTGATGACCGGCCGGCAACTGGCCGAGGACGGTGTTCCGGTTCTTTTGCCATCCACTCGGTCGGCGGAGATTGTTCACATCGAACCGGCGTATCTGGCCTACGTCATGCCAGAGTAGACCGGACTAAACTCAAGGTGTGACTTTTCGCGACCGCGTGGTGGACCTGCTGAGCCGTCAGCAGTTCGGAGTGGTGTCGTCCCTGGGGCCGGGTGGGCATCCACAATCGGCAGTTGTGGGTGTGGCGCTAACGCCCGCGTTGGAACTCGTGTTCGACACGCTCCGGTCGTCGCGCAAGTACCGCAATATCGCTGTCAATCCCGCGGTGAGCTTTTGTGCCTGGGACGGTGAAGTAACCGTCCAAATCGACGGAGTGGCCCGGGAAATCGATGAATCGGAGTGGCCCGCGTACCAGGCCGTGTACTTCCGCGCCTTTCCTGACGGGCCTTCGCGTGTTTCCTGGGACGGCCTCACCTACATCGTGATTCAGCCGCGCTGGTGCCGGCTGAGTGACTTCTCTTCCGATCCTCCAAGGATTGACGAGGCGGATCTTGCGGACTCAGACAACAACGAACAGCAATAATGTTTGGGATGCCCGGTTGGGTGCGAATTGCCCTGGTCTTCTTCGCCTCCTTCGCGATCCTGTCCTATCAGGTGTGGCGCACTCCGCTTGCCGACGGTTATGTGGACACCGTGGGCCGCATCGCCGCACAGGATGAGGCTCTCTACAGCCACATCGCGCTGCGAATGGCGTCGGACGGTGAGTGGCTGACCCCGAAGTTTCTGGGGCGGCTGGCGCTGTTCAAGCCGCCACTTCTCTACTGGGCGTCCGCCGCAAGCGTGCGGTTTTTCGGCAATCCTGTGTTCGCGCTGCGCCTTCCTTCATTGCTTGCCGGAGCCGCTGTGGCGGCGTTGCTCTTTGCGATTTTGGGCGGATGGCCGGGCGCGGTAGGGGTGTTGCTGCTGCTCGGCGATCCGCTATGGCACACGCTCTCACGCCTGGCGCTGACCGATGCACTTCTTGCGGCGTTCAGCGTTGCCGCGCTTCACGGCGTCACACGATCCTTGATGCCGCAGTTCGCGGTATGCACGGCTGGTGCGATCCTCACCAAAGGAATCGCCGGGCTGATCCCGATGGTCGCGCTCGTGCTCTGGTGGCTCCTATCGCCGGGCGCCAGCCGTTGGCCCATTCGCAAGCTGGCACGATGGCTCGCCTCGCCGCTGCCGGCGGTGATGCTCTGGGTGGGCACTCAGTTGTGGCTGCATCCACGCTGGTTCTGGACCGAGTTCGTGGAAGTTGAGATTCTCGGCTATTCGCTTGGCGCACCGCCCCAAACCTCTGCCGAGAACCCGCTGCTGTTCTATCTGAAACGCATCGCGCTAACCGATGCGCTGCTGCTGGCGGTGTTGGCCGGCGCGATTCTGCGAAAGTGGCGTGATCCGTCCGCAAGGATCTGGCTGGCGCTGGTGGCTGCGGTGATTGTTGCGGTAGCAGGCAACCAATATCGCAACATCGCTTACGTGCTGCCGGCGATCCCGGCGCTTTGTCTGCTCGGAGGCTCTCTTGCCGGAAGGCACGCTCGCGCCGTGAGCCTGCCGCTTGGCCTGATTCTCGTGTTCCGCGCAACGCAGCCAGCCGAACCCTGGGGACTTCGCTACCAGCCGCTGCACAATGTGACAGTACGCCCCGCCCTGGAACGCTATGCGCAACTTGAGCGCACGAAGGATCTGCTCATCGTCGACTCTGAAGATGAGTTCGCCGCAACCACACTGGGCTTGCGTCAAGTCCGCTATGTCTACTTCGGCGGCCTGGAAGGATACCAGCGCTATGGTCTCGATTTTCGGCAGCTTGGAATCGTAGTCACGCTGGAGGAATGGAAGGATCTGAAGGCGCGCCTACCCGTGTATCGACAGAGGCTGCGCGAATGGGGACTCGATTCGACGGAGCCAGTAGCCACTGTGATTCTGCTGCGCGACGCAACCGAGCTGCCGGAACTGCTGAGGGCTTCTCCGCATGCGGATTTTCTGCTCCGGCAACGAACTACGAGCCCTTCGCACGAACTGCGGGAGTTAGAAGGCGGCAGAGTCTTTCTTTACGCGCAGTGATGGCGATCAGGCTTCCACGGGGGCGTGATGATTCACGGGGCCGGATCCGCCGCCAAGACCCGGATTCGTGCGGATCGCTTCCGTGATGAATGTCTTGGCGCGCCTTGCGGCATCGGGCAGCGAAAGACCCAATGCGAGACACGCGGTAATCGCCGCCGAGTACGTGCAGCCAGTGCCATGCGTATGCGGCGTCGCGACACGCTCTGCCTGCAACGTGAGCGACTCGCCGTTTTCCATCAGCAGCAGGTCGATTGCATCGCCCGCCAGATGGCCACCCTTCACCAGGACATTCCGCGCGCCCATGCTCCGAAGCTGTGCCGCGGCCCTCGCCATCCCCTCGATGGAAGCGACTTCCAGGCCCGTCAGTGCGGCGGCTTCATGCAGGTTCGGCATCACCAACCAGGCGCATGGCAACAACTCGCGGACCACGGCTTCGCGCCCTTGCTCCGCAATCAACGGCGCACCGTGTTTGCTGATCATCACAGGATCCACCACCAGCGGGAACCCGAAGTTGCGCGCACGTTGCGCCACGGCTTGCACCATGTCGCGGCTTCCCAGCGCGCCGGTCTTGGCGGCGAGGGGAGGAATGTCGCTGACAACGGCATCGATCTGATCGAGGACCAACCGCGGATCGAGACACTCCACCCTGTCGACGCGCTGCGTGTTCTGCACGGTGAGCAGCGTGATCACCGCTTCGCCAAAAACACCGAACTGGTGAAATGTTTTGAGGTCCGCCTGGATGCCGGCCCCGCCACTAGGGTCGGAGCCGGCAATTGTGAGAGCAATGGGATGCACTCTCTCAGCTTACGAACTTCGAACCCGGCTCGCGGTAACCAGCAGCCGCCGCGACCCCAGAGTGAACGGAGCACGATCGAGCCCGCCGTAGAGTTGCTCCACGGCGAAGCCCGCCTGTTCGAACAGACGGACGATCTCGCCGCAGGTGTAGACGGCTTGATCCATCTCGCGAACCTCGCAGACACCGTCGCGTTCGAAGGTGTACCTGCCGAAGAAGCGGCTTCGCCTGCTGTCGTAACTGCGCTCGATCTGCATGCGAATCCCGGCAACGTCGTACTCCGCCGAACTCTGGAACGCGGGGAGAAAAGCCTCCGCCACGGTGCCCGTGTCGAGCACGAATCGCCCGCCCTCGCGAAGAGAGGCAGCAACGTTGTGCAGGAAGGTCACGGTATCGGAGTGCTCCAGGTAGCCGAAGCTGTTCCCCAAACTGTAGGCCGCGTCGAAGCCTCTCCGTGGGGGATTGCGCATGTCGCCTTGGATCCATTCCACTGCCGGATCGTGGCGGGCAATGTCGAGGAATGCGCTGGAAAGGTCAATCCCTGTGACGCGATGCCCAATCTTCGCCAGCGCGCTGGCGTGACGGCCACTGCCGCACGCAAGGTCAAGAACAGCCGCGGGAGTAGTAAGTAGTAACTCCCCGGTCAGGAATGCGGCTTCGGAGTTAGTCAATTCCTCCGTGCCGAATGCGGCCCAAAGCTCCACCGCCATCCCTTGGAAATAGGTCTCATACCATTGAGAAACCATGGGAAAACTTGCTCCTGATGAAATAGGAAACGAGGTCGCACACCGTAGGCGTCAGCGCCTGGCGCGCGGAAGGTATGAGGAAAGGATGGATTAACGGACGGCGGTCATCGGCCTGGGATCAGGCTAACACACCACCGTCCGAAAGTGGAAGTTACAATCGCCGCCTTACCACTCGAAGCGAAGGCCCATGCGGAACGAACGCGCCCCAGGTTGATCGCCAGTGGACGACCCATTCACGCCGCCGACTCCAGTGATCACACCAACGGCAGCCGTCTGGACGATGTTCGTCCCAGGATTGCTGTAGTTCGGGTGATTCAGGAAGTTGGTGGCAGTCATTTCCCAGCGAAGCTGCGGACCGCCTTCGCGGATTGGGAACGTCTTGAAGAGGCCCATGTGCCACACGTTGACGTCGGGTCCCTTGATGACGCCTTTTGCCGAACTGCCGAACCGCCCCAACCCGCCCGAGAGCGGGCCGAAAGCGGACGGATCAAACCAGCGGTTGACGCTGCGCTGATCGGAGGACAGATTCGCATTCCGAAGATGATCGGGGCGAAGGGTCACGTTTGCCGGGGTGCGAGAGGGTGAGAACGCAATCCCGACCGGATCGGGACCGGTCCACAACGGCGTCAGAAACTGCCCGGAATAGTAGCTATAGATGGCGCTCATGTCCCAGCCGCCGAGTGCGAGATTGGCCCACTTGTTCACCGACCGGCCGAGCGGGCGTCCCCGTCCGAACGGCAGTTGGTAGAACAGGTTCGTGGTGAAGCGATGTGTGGGGATATCTTCCCACACGGCGCGTTCACGCCTACGGTCGAATGGGTTCTCCGTCGCGCTGCCGCGTTCCAGATCGCCGATATCGCGAGCCCACACCCACGACGATTGGAAGTACAGTCCCTTGGCCATCTGCCGCTCCGCTTCGAGCGTAAGGCTGTGGAACTGGTGCCCCGCGCCGTTGGTGAAGTAGCTGATCCCGGGATACCTCGGGAAAAGGCGAGGCTTGTCGGCATAAGGCCGATTATCGGGAACGGGTGAGTTGATGTCGTAAGCGTAGTCACCCTGGCGAGTGTTTGTGCCCGTGTACGTTGCACGGAAGCCGGTCTCCCAGCGCGAGTGCTCGATCGTGAAGTTGTACTGCATCGAGTACGGCATCTTCAGGTCGGGATTGACTGCGGCGGGAATACCGACCGACGATGGACCTCCGGTGCCCGTCGACGGAAAGAGATTGGGCAAACGGACTTCGGGACTTGTTGTGGAATTCGTGTGGGTCGGTTCCACCAGTACGAACGGAACGCCTCCCTGGGTGATGTTTCGCGGCACCACGTCGAAGTAGATGCCAACGCCGCCGCGAACTACGGTGCGATTCCCCAGCGGGCGCCAGGCGAAGCCAAAGCGAGGCGCGAAGTTGTTGCGGTCGGCGCGCATGATGGTGCTGCCGGGCAAACCAACACTCTTCGCTTCCACGACATCGACGAAGGCGCGGGGGAAGATGGGGCTGACCTTTGAGAGCGAACCATCCTGCACCACGATCTTGCCGGTGCCGATGTCGAACGTAGCGCCAAGCCCGCCCTGCTCCGTCCAGATCGGGTGGTACTCGTATCGCAAACCGAGGTTCAGAGTGAGCCGCGAATTCACCTTGAAGTCGTCGGCGACGAAGAAATCGTACTGATAGCGCAGCCGGTCGACGCGCACGGGAGCAAACGCCCGGTTCGCCGTGGTCGGCACTCCCAGCAGGAAGTCCGCATAGGGATGCCCTGTGAAGCGGTTCGAGAAGTTCAGATTGCCGAAGAGGCTCGCGTTGGCGGCGCCGTCATCCCATTCAATCCGGCCCACATTCGCGCCGAACTTCAGGCTGTGCCGTCCGCGGAACCAACTCACGTGATCCTGGAACTCCTGCAGGAAATTCAGGAATCCGGGGTTGCGATGGTCGAGGCTGGTAAGTCCCGTGAGTCCGATGCCGGTCCAACTCAACTTGAGGATGCCGGTCAAGTCATCGGGAATCCCCGGCGCCAGTCCGGTGAGCCCCAGTTCCCGGATCAACTGATTGCCAAGGAGAGGAGCGGCGATGGTGTTGTTGTTGAACGCGAAGCCATACCGGAATTCATTGATTAGAGTGGGTTTGAAAGAGTGGGTGTAAGCGCCGGTCATCGCATAGTTGTAGCGATGTTGATAGTGCTTTCCGATAGTCGGCAGATTGCCCTGCCAGGATTGCGCAACCAGATCCTGCGTGGTAAAGCGCGCGTAGATCGAGTCTTTGTCCGAGAAGCGATGATCGCCGCGCAACGTCCAGTAGTTCGACGGAACAAAGGGCTGGATCTTGTTCTCGCGATAGTTCTGCGGCCGGATGTCCGGCGAGAGATCGAAATTTGGCAGCGGGAAAAAACGGTCCTGGATACGGACAGAAGAGGCATTGAGCCGCGATGCGGGGATGCGGCTGCCGGCGAATGGCACGTTGTCACCAAACGGGTCGCGGATGGCAGCGTTGATCGCGGAGAAGTCGCCGGTTCGCCATGGTGCGGGCGCGACCGTCGGATTGAGCAGAGGATTCTGTGGGCTCCCCCGTCCGGTTTCGAAGGAGAAGAAGAAGAAAGTCTTGTCTCGCCCATTGTAGAGTTTCGGAATCAGCACCGGGCCGCCACCCGTGAACCCGAGCGTATGGCTGACGCCCGTGCCTCGTGCCAGCGCGAAGGGATTGCGCGCCCGGAACCACGGAGTGGAGTAGTAGTCGAAGACATTGCCCTTGAACTGATTCGTCCCCGACTTCGAGATCATGGTCACCTGGCCAATGGTGCCGAATTCCGCAGTGTTGTTCGACACGTCAACTTTGATCTCCTGGAAGGACTCGATGTAGTTGCCAAGGGGGCCGATCTGCGTCTCACTGACCCCGTCGCTCATCGTGGTGCCATCAATCGCCCAGTGCGACTGGTTCGAGCGGCTTCCCGCGAACCGGATCGTCGATGATCCTCCACCTGCCTGGAGAACGCTCGGCGACAGTGACAGGAACGCCCAGATGCCTCGGGTATTGAGCGGAATCGACTTCAGCACTTCGGCTGTCTTCGTGTCCGAGATGCGGGCTGACTCCGTTTCAATCAGGGTTGCGCCTGCCTGGACCTCCACGGAGGTTTCCACCGTGCCGACGCTGAGTTCGATATCCAATCGGCGGTAGTCGCGGGCCACCAGCACGATGTCTTGGGCGATAAACTCGCGGAATCCGGCGCCCTTCGCCCGGAGGGTATACGTGCCCTCCTTCAACTGCGCGAGCGTGTAAACACCCAGTTCGTTGGACTGCGCGGCCGTCTGGATGTTCGTTGCGGTATTGGTTACGGTGATCGTCACGCCCGGGACTACAGCCCCAGCCGGGTCTTGGACGGTTCCGGTGATGGTCGCGAAGGTCGTCTGACTCCAGGCGGCCGCCGGAAGAAGAAGGAGAAATGCGAGTTTCTTGGACTGCATGGTGCCTCCCATCGAGCGATTTGCTATTTCAAGCAAATTACGCTGAACCGGCGGCGGAGTCAATGGAAATCGGCATGTTCTTCGGAAGCCCCGGAATGGCGAGGGATGTGTGGCCTCACGGAAAGCGGCGGCGTCCAGCCGTATGGACGCCAATCTCCCCAGTTCGACTAGGGATTTGCGCCATTCCGCCGGGCTCGCAGATAGCCGAATTTGGCACGAATGCTAAACTGTAGGTTTTACCCATGAAGATCTCCATAGGCGCCGATCATGCCGGCTTTGCTCTCAAGGAGAAACTGCGGGAGAGGCTACAGGCCGAAGGGCACGAAGTGACGGATCATGGAACGACCAGTGCCGTCTCAACCGACTATCCGGATTACGCTGTCGCGGTTGCCGAAGATGTGCGCCGGCACGACGCCGACCGGGGTGTACTGGTTTGCTCGACGGGCGTAGGGATGTCGATTGCCGCCAACAAGGTCCCGGGAATCCGCGCCGCCCTCGTCCTGGACACGGACGCTGCGGAGCTGACACGGCGCCACAACGATGCCAATGTGCTTGCGCTTGCCGCCAAGTACACGACCGAAGAGAAGGCGGCGGAACTGGTTGAGGTGTTTCTGGCGACGCCCTTCGATGGAGGGCGTCATGAACGCCGCCTCCAGAAGATCGTGGCCACCGAAGAACGAGTTCGCAAAGAAGGAGAATAGCGAGTGAACGAACAGGAGCGCATGGCGCAGCCCCTGGCCAGCGTCGACCCGGAAGTCTTCGATGCCATCCGGAAGGAAGTGGAACGGCAGCATTCCGGGCTCGAACTGATCGCCAGTGAGAACTTCACGTCGGAAGCCGTACTGGAAGCAACGTCCAGCGTGTTCACCAACAAGTACGCGGAAGGCTATCCGGGAAAGCGCTATTACGGCGGCTGCGAATTCACCGACGTGGTGGAGAATCTCGCGCGCGACCGCGCCAAAAAGTTGTTCCAGGCCGAATACGCCAACGTTCAGCCGCACTCCGGGTCGCAGGCGAATCAAGCCGCTTACTCGGCGGTGTTGCAGCCGGGCGACACGATCCTCGGTCTCGACCTCGCGCACGGCGGACATCTCACTCACGGCCACAAACTCAACTTCTCCGGCAAGACCTACCACGTGGTCCCCTACAGCGTGAGCAAGGAAGATGAGCGCATCGACTATGCGGAACTCGCACGCCTCGCCGAACAGCACAAGCCGAAGATGATCATTGCCGGCGGCAGTGCCTATCCACGCATTCTCGAGTTCGACAGGTTCCGGCAGGTTGCCGATTCGGTGGGCGCGATTCTGCTGGTCGACATGGCGCACTTCTCCGGCCTGGTGGCCGCGGGTGTGTACCCGAATCCATGCAAGTGGGCGGATATCGTCACGTCGACTACGCACAAGACTCTGCGCGGCCCGCGCTCCGGCATCATTCTGGCCAAGGAGCAGTACGGCGCCGCAATCGACAAGAGTCTGTTCCCCGGAGTGCAGGGTGGCCCGCTGGTTCACGTGATGGCGGCGAAAGCGGTGAGTTTTCTAGAAGCAATGTCGCCCGCTTTTGTGGCGTACCAAAAGCAGGTGGTCAAAAACGCGCAGACGCTGGCGGCAACGCTCGCGGACGAAGGGTTCCGCATCGTTTCGGGCGGTACGGACTCGCATCTGCTGCTGGTGGATGTGTTCGCCAAGGGCGTTCGCGGGAAAGAAGCGGAGAAGGCGCTCGACCTTGCGCATATCACGGTGAACAAGAACGCCATTCCCTTTGACGTGAATCCGCCGCTCAATCCGAGCGGCATCCGGCTTGGTTCGCCGGCAGTCACCACGCGCGGTTTCCAGGAAAACGAAATGCGCGAGGTGGGACGCCTGATCGCGGAAGTGCTGAGCAACGTCACGTCGCAGGACGTGATCGCTTCGGTGGGCCGACGTGTCCACCAGTTGACGGAGCGTTTCCCGCTTTACGCTTGGAAACTTCAGCCTGTCGGCGCACACTAGGCTTGGGGGCCCATGGCCTTTTCCATCGCTCTCGACGCTCGCCATGTCCGGGACTTCGGTGTCGGTACGTATATCCGTAGCCTTGTCCAGGGGCTGGCGAAGTTGGATTCCTCGAACCGGTACACGCTGATCACCTATCGCCGGGACGCGTCCCTGCTCGCGGGATTTCCGCAAAATTTCCAGGTAGTCCACTACGAAGGCAACGACGCGCATCCCAGAGACAACTTCGCCTTCCCGATGTTCCTCAAGCGGCTGAAAGCGGACTTGCACCATATGCCGCTGCCGAACGTGCCACTGTTGATGCCGAAGCCTTACGTAGTGACCGTGCACGACGTATCCCGTCTGCTGTTTGACCAGATTGCAGGCTGGCGGAGTGACATGCGGCGCTACCGGTTCCGGCGAGGGTTGATGCGCGCCGAACGCGTGCTGGCAGTCTCGGAAGCGACTCGCGAGGATGTCGAAAGCCTGCTCAGCATTCCACCCGATCAGGTGAGCGTGATTCCGAATGCGCCCGATCCGCGCTTCTTTGAACATGCGCCTCCCGCCGACTCCCGGGCGGGCGGTCCCGATGTCGTCTACTATGAGAAGCGCCGCATCCTTGAGCGTTACCAGATCACCTACCCGTTCCTACTGTATGCGGGCACTATCCGGCCGCAGAAGAATATTCCGAGACTGGTGGAAGCGTTCGCCGTGCTGCGCGGTGAGTTGGAAGGTCATCCGATCTACAAGGATCTGCGGCTGATCATCATCGGCGACGAGATTTCGCGCTTTCCGAATGTGCGCCGAACCGTGGTGCAGACGCGCACGGGTAACGCTGTCCGCTTCCTTGGCTTTGTTCCGTTCGACACGTTGCGCGTGTTCTATGAGACGGCCGCGGCGTTTGTGTTCCCTTCGCTCTATGAAGGCTTCGGACTTCCGCCGCTGGAGGCGATGGCCTCGGGTACACCGGTGGTGACTTCGAACGTAAGTTCTCTGCCCGAAGTTACTGGCGACGCCGCAATCATTGTGAATCCGGAGAACGTGTTCGACATCGCGCGCGGCATGAAGGAAGTACTGCTCGATGAGAATCTGCGCAGCCGGTTGGTGAGCGCCGGTCTGGAGCAGGCGCGCCGTTTCAGTTGGGAGCGCACAGCCAAACAGGTGTTGGAGACTTATCAGGACTGCTTGCGGATCCGGTAGAGATGGCCCACTGTCCGCAGGTAGAGCGAGTCGCTATGCATTGCGGGAGAAGCGTACACGCCCTCTTCCAGCGAATTCTTCGCCAGCACCTCAAACTCGGGCCCGGCCTTGATCACGTAATAGTCACCCTCTTCACTGCTCATCAGGATCTTGCCGTCATAAGCCGCAAGGGATGCGCGGAACCAGCCGGGATCGGGCACACGTTTGCCTTCGTACATCACTTTGCCCGTCTTCGCATCCAGGCAAGTCAGCAGACCTCGATCTTCCAGCACATACAGGTAGTCACTATATAGAACCGGCGATGGAACGTAGCCTGTCCCCTTCTTGTGTTGCCAGACCACTCGCGACTCCGGCGTTCCCTCATGGTCGATCCGCAACGCGTATGCCAATTTGTTCGGATGGCCGGTCATCACGTAGACCATCCCATGACCGGCAACGGGGCTTGGGACCGCATTACCTTCGAGCGCCGGGCCGCGCCATCGCTCTTTGCCTGTCGCGGGATCGTAGGAAACGATGGCTTCGCTACCCGGCACGATCAGTTGCTTGCCCGAACGGCTTTCGACCACCAGAGGCGTCGACCAGGTGACGCGGTTCTCCCGCCGCACCCGCCACTTTTCCTTGCCAGTCCTGGCATCCAACGCGGCGATGAAAGAGTTCTCGCCCATGTCCTGGTCGAGCACGAAAATCAGATTACCGCCGGCGAGCACGGGCGAGGTCCCCGGTCCCATGCCAACCGTGGCCACGCCGCCGAAGGACGCCTTCCATGCGAGGGCGCCCCGCAGGCCGTAGCAATACACGCCCTGCGATTCGAACGAGACGTAGACGTACTTGCCGTCGGTAACGGGAGTCGGCGTCGCGTAGCTGTTCTTCTGGTGACGTGCGTCGAACGCGAGGCCCTCATAGGCCGTACGCTCCCACAGGATCTTGCCGGCCGCACGATCGAGGCACAGCACCTTCAGCGTGTATTTGCGATCGCCGCCGACGCTTTGCGGATGCACAAACGGATCCTCGCCCGCGAACTTATGCCGGACAGGTTTTGCTCCTTCGGCCTTTTCCGCGGATTCGATCGACGTGGTGAGAAAGATCCGGTTGCCCCAGATGACGGGCGAGGAGTGCCCGCGGCCCACAACAGGCGTTTTCCAAGCGACGTTGCGCGTGGTGCTCCATTCCAGTGGCAGACCGGGCAAGTCCAGCACACCGTCGCCCGATGGTCCTCGCCATCCCGGCCATTCCGCTGCGAACGCCGCGAAGGGTGCGGCCAAGGTGGAGAGTGCGAAGCGTCGATTCAAGAGCAATCCTCAGGGTCGAATTCCGGTAGCGCTGACGCGGATCCGGTACAAGCCCGTGCGCGCGGTGATGTACAGCGTGCGGCCATCCTCGTCGCCCCAATGAAGGTTCGCGGGCTTCTCCGGAGTCACGATCACACCCAGCCGCTGCCCGCCCGGAGTGAACACGTTGGTGCCGCCCGGACCGGTGCAGTAGAGGTTGCCCTGCTGGTCAAGCTTCATGCCGTCAGGAAGCCCCTCTTCGGGATCGCTGGTGAGGTCCGCAAACAGCTCGGGTTCTCCGAGCGTGCCGTCCGGCAAAACCGGAAAACGGTTCCATAGGCGCTTGGCCTGGTCGGAGTTTCCCACGTACAGATACTTCTCATCCGGCGTGAAGGCGAGGCCGTTGGGCTTGGTCATGTCCCTGTGGAGCAGCGTCAGCACTCCATCCTTCAAACGATAGATGCCGTTGAAAGTTAGTTCCTTTTCCGGGTCGTCGTCGAGTTTTACAAAACCATACGGCGGATCGGTGAAGTACATCGCGCCATCGGACTTATACACGACATCGTTGGGACTGTTCAGGCGCTTGCCTTCGTAATGAGTGCAGAGCACGGTGAGCGAGCCGTCTTTCTCGAGACGGGTCACTTGCCGGTTGCCGTGCTCGCAGACCGTCAGCCGGCCCTCATGATCGAGTGTGAGGCCGTTCGCTCCGATGAAGGCTCCCGCCGGCGCGGTGTTTCCGTCGTACCCGCTCGGTTTGCGGAAAACGGAGACAGTACCGTCTGGAGTCCAGCGGTAGATAGTGTTCTCGGGGATATCGGTGAAAAGCAGATTCCCCTGGCGGGTCCACACTGGTCCTTCCGTGAAAGTGAACCCACCCGCGAGCTTTTCGATGGTGGCGTCCTGCGGGATCAGCGCGTCGATGGCAGGGTCCAGACGAATGATACGGCCTACGTTCATGCGTCGATTCTACCAGCCGCCGCCGGACAACCGCTCAGAAACGGCCCTATTGAATGACTCTACCGCCTGCGGCCGCCGCGGCTTGTGGTTCGAGACGGATCTCGCCGAACGCGGCTTCGTATTCCTTGATGTTCTGCTGGAGGACGTTAAGGAGCGCCTTGGCCTGCTGAGGGCTGAGATAGACGCCCTGGAAGTTGTGGATGGACACGGCGTCCTGGCTGGTCTGTTGCACGAGGCCGAACATCAGGAAGAAGTCCCACAGGTTCGCGCGGACCTGGACGCTGTTGGCGTAGCCCTCGCGGTAGTCGGGACGTTGGATGAGGTCGATCTTCGGCGGTTGTGGAGTCATAGATACTCTCAGCATACCTTCTTTCCTCGCATCTGGCTGTTTCCTTTGACAGCCCACACTTCACTGCGTATCAGGCTTGCGCCAAAGCAGGTGAGACGCAGCAACACAACCCGAAACGGGCGTCTAAGAAACGGCTGGAAATCTTCGAGAAGAGTTTGGAAGGCGGCCTTGAGAAACTACTGGAGGGGTGGGCTGGCGGGGACGACGGGGCTCGAACCCGCGACCTCCGACGTGACAGGCCGGCGTTCTAACCAGCTGAACTACGTCCCCGGACAATCAGCACACTTCTCCCAATGTACCACGACGAGTGTGGTTCTGCATGGCTTGGCTGGCGGAAAATCGCCGAAGGAATGAAAAAAAGAGGCCGGGCTCTTCGCCTCGACCTCTTCCCTTGCGCTTTGCAGTGCTGAGTTGCTAGCGGACCGCCATGGTGACGCCCGGCCGTGAGGCCACGCCGCCGACACTGACTTCCACGGGAACCGCACCACCCGTTGGAGCGTTGGGCGGTACGATCACGTTGACCTGTGCCAGGCCGAGCACCGTGGTCGGCACCGACCCGACATACAGCACCTCTGCCAGTTGGCCGCCGATCCGCACCTCGGTGCGGCCGATTGGCGAGCGGAGCAGGCTGGCCGAGGAAATCACGCCGTCAATACCCCCGGGGGAGGTTGCGCCTTCACCCGTGAAGTAGATGATCGCGAACTGCCCTCTGGCGACAGGGTTGCCCGGGCTATTGACCGAGAAATCGGAGTTCTGGATCGCACCCTGACCGTCGCCCTGCTGGTTGGTGGTGAAGATCGCCGGGGCCGCATCCACCACTCGCAGGGACAAGTCGGTGCTGCGCGCGCCCTGATGCTCCACTTGTAGCCGGACAGTCGCACGTCCACCGATCCCATAGGGCACCACGGCACTCACCACGTCCGCGCGAACGAACAGTAGCGGAGCCGGAATGCCGTCAAAGGTCACGCGAACGGTTTCGAGCGTCGTGTCCACTGTTCCCGCCGGGGTCAAGCGGAGCCGGACGAGGTTCTGCGGTCCGAGATTTTGCCCGAAGATCGCCACGATCATTCCTGGGGCCACCGCCGTTGGCAGGAAACTCGCGGCATTCGTCACCGCCGTAACCACCGGGGGATTGACCTGCTGGAAGTTGAGCTGAACCGGAATGCTGATCGGTTGAGGCAGTCCGGTGTTGATGGTGACCGTACCGTTGTAAATCCCAGGCTGCAACCCGGCAAGATTCACCGATACCGTGATCGTGCCTGGCGTGGTGCCGGTGGCAGGTGTCACGACAAGCCATTGCGGTTGTCCCGCAGGCACCGTCGCCTGCACCTGATAGGTGATCTGTGCGCCGGAAGATCGCACATCAATGGCTTGCGTGCTCGGCGTGACCACGTTGTTGGTGTTTGCGCTGAAAGTAATGGTGGTGGGTGTGGCCGTCACCGTCGGCGGCGCCACCACGTTGAGCGTGATGGGCACCACCTGAGGCGAATTCAGCGCACCTGTGGAACGGATGATCACGGAGCCAGAGTACGTGCCCTGAGCCAACTGCGTGCCGTTCGCGGTGACCTGCAACGTACCCGGTGTGATGCCGGAGTTCACATTCACGGAGAGCCAGCCGCTGCCGGTCAGAATGGATGTCTCCACGGTGTACTGGAGCAGCGCGCCGCTCGATGCGATGTTCAGCGTTTGTGCCGCGGGCGCCCCACCGCCCTGGAACTGAGTGAAGGTGAGCGGCCCGGGCGTGATGACGAAGTTTGCGGTCCCCGTCACGTTGAGGGCGACCGGGATGACGAGAGGCACATTCGCGGCAGTTCCCGCGGGCGCGGTGAACACAATGGACCCGTAGTAGATGCCTTCCGCGAGGCCAAACGGATTGACGGAAACCTGGAAGGTCACCGGTGTGGTCGCCTGCTGCAGTGGAGCAATGGAGAGCCATGTCTGATTCGGCGGCTGGTTTACCGTTGGCGTCACGTTTGCGGTGCCACCCGTGGTCTGAATGGTGAGATTCTGCGCGGCCGGATTCGCTGCGCCGATGCTGTGGATGAACGCCATGCTGACCACATTGGGATTCAGCAATGGGATGTTGCTACTTACATTCAGCGTGATCGGGATCACGTTCTGGCCGCCCGCGTAGGTGAGTGTAACCGTTCCGGTGTAGATTCCCGGCTGCAAGTTCGTGGCGTTGATGGAGGCGGTAATGGTGCTCGGAGTGGTGCCTGAAGAAGGCGTAACCGTCAGCCAGCCCGTTCCATTCGTCATTGCCGACGTGGCGGTGAAGGTGACGGGCTGATTCAGACCGCCAGTGCTGGTTACCTCGATATTCGCGCCTTGGCCGGCCGGCACCGATCCGCTGACGGACTGATAGTTGAAATTCACCTGGTTCATGCTGGTCCGCAGCGAGGGTGTGGTCTGGACCACAAACGTGACCGGGACCGAGAGCGGAGTAGCAGATCCCGCGAAGGTGATGTTGATGGTCGCCGTGTAAGTGGCTGGGCCGAGTGTGCCGACATTAATGATCCTGACGGCCATCGCCCCTGGCGCCGTTCCCGAGGCCGGTTCCAACTGAAGCCAGTTGACTTGGGCGCCACCTGGCCCAACGATCTGGGCTGTGTACGTGGTGGTTGTTCCGCCTGGAGGAATCAGCGAGAGAACCTGGGTGGGCGGATTCGAGCCGTTGGACTGGAAGGTGTACGTCAATTGGCTGGGACTTGCGGTGCCCGTGCCAGTACCCGTTCCGCCGCCGGAGGAACCAACCACCAGCCTTACGGGAATTGTGGCCAAGCTGATATTTGTGCCGAATTGCGTGACCGTAATTCGGCCAGTGTACTCAGCGGGAGTGGCTGAAACCACATTGGCGAACAACGCGACGGAGATGCTTGCGGTGAAGCCGGAAGTAGTAGGCGAGAGCGTGACATCGTTCGGACCCAACGCCAGCCATTGTCCGCCTGAATCAGTGGTAGGAGTGAGCACGATCCTGAAAGCTTGCGGGGCGTTAATTGTAACCTGCTGCTGTGGCGGGAAGTTCTGCCCTGGAAGGACGTTGAACGTCAACGAGGATGGCGAGAACGTGACGCCCTGCGCTCCCGTGCCGCTGCCACCCCCACCACCGGAGGTCGTTCCCACTTGCAGGATCACCATCACATACTGGGAAGGTTGCGGAATTGTCAGAGACACCTGAACCAATGCCGTATAGATGCCAGGTTGAAGAGCCTGGACCGCCTGCGCATTCAAGCCGACGCTGACCTGCGCGGTTGGCGTGGCGGTTCCGCTGGTGTTCGGGAGACTGAGCCAGGTGGTGCCGGGTGCCGCGCCGGTTACGGTGTTCGGGAAGGCGATCCACTGCACGCCTGACTGCGCCGCGGTGATGTTAAAGCTCTGGTTTCCTGGCACTGCCTGCCCGGGTTGGTAGCTGAAAGTGAGCACGTTCGGGGAGATGGTCAATCCGGGATTGGTTCCGACGGCAAAGCTCACCACCACCACCTGAGTGATTTGGTTCGAGATCTGCACCTGAATCGCCGCGGAGTAGATTCCTGGCGTCAGGTTCCCCGGGGTTACGGATACCGTGATCGGAGTGGTAGCCGCCGTGGTCACGCCCGAACTCGGGGTTGCGGTCAGCCCGAAGGGCGAAGCGAACGTGGTCGACAGCGAGTAACTGGATCCGACCGGGGCTGTCAAGTTGAAGACCTGAGCTGCGGGAATGCCGCCAGCCTGGGACTGGAACGATAGGTTGTTCGGCGCGACGCTGACAGGGCTGGTGGTTGCCGGGGTGCCGCCCCCGCCGCCTGTGTTGCCGATGTTGAGGGTGACACTGACATTGACAGGCGCCTGGGTTGTCACCGTCGGCGTCACAGTGACGATACCGGTGTATTGACCGGGCGCCAAGGTTGCCAGGACCTGGGTGTTGATCGACACATTGACGAGGGTGGAGGCAATGGACGCTAGCAACCAAGTCTGATTGGTCGATACTGTGAACCCTCCCGAGGTTGGGTTGACGACCACCAGGGAAACAGAAGCAGGGTTGGGCACCTGAGTATTGCTCGGTGTCGAGAAGGTGACGGTTTGCGGTGTCACCGAAAACACCTGCGCGAGCGCGCTTCCAGAAAAACCGCAAACGGCCAACACCGCTAGTATTGGGACTACCAGTCTCTTGAGCAAGGGGTTCCTCCAATTCCACATTTGGCAATTCCGCGTTGGGTACTGCATCATCTGATAAATCATCATTGTGACAGAACTTCTCGTCGTTCGACGCGTGTAAGACTTTGCGTCCGCACCAGACGGCGATCTCTTGCCGCCGTGGTAGCTTTCCGATCCAGTCCGGCCCTCCCCCCTCCAAGAACGAGCGCCAACCGTATCGCGCGGGCCAGTTCTGACGGATACTTCACTGGCTCACGAAATGTCTCTGCATTTTTTTTGCCAAGTCGATCGATGCTTCTCGCTGAATAACTTACAAGCAGCTCCCGGCCCGATCCGCGCCGATGGTGAGTCCTTCCGCCTCACTCGTCCAACCCCGGCTCGCTAAAGCATTAACGTTCGGAAACCGATGGTTCCCCAAGAGAGTAAATCGTGGCGCCCAGTGAACCTGTCGAGCCAAAACTAAAGCTGCAGGTGGAGAGAGACCTCGCCAGCCGGGGAGGATCCGCTGGATTCGTGTACGTCGCCTTCCTCCTCACGCTCTTCGTCACCACGGACCTCTCTGAGAACTCCGAAACAGCCTTTCGAATCCTGGCCGCGATCACCCTCATCACGGCGCTCATTCGCCTGTGGCTATGCCGCAGCCAGGGTAATTTTTACGCAAGCAATGATGCCCGCTGGCTTTTTTACCTCTCCGCGACCGTGCTGGCCAATGCGATCGCCTGGGGCTGCTTCATGTTCGTAGCCATCCGGCATTATGGCCCGGATCACTGGAACACGATCCTGATTGCCGTTCTTGTCACGGGAACCGCCTGGACCGCGACCTATAGTCTCCTGCCCATGCCCAGGCTTCTGCAGGCCTTCCACCTCGTGTTTCTCGGGCCCGGTGCTCTCGCCTGCCTGATGTTCGGCAATGTCCGCGCCATTACATTCGGTGGCATCTACTGCGTGTACATCTTGTTCCTGCTGATGTTCGGCCGGAAGATGCACGAGGAGTACATTCAGGCGTTGCGGCGCAACATGGTTCTGGAGGAGGCACGTGCCACCGCGGAGGCGGCCAGCCGGGCGAAGTCGGACTTCCTGGCAAACATCAGTCACGAATTGCGGACTCCCATGAACGGCATCATTGGGATGACGCACCTCGCTCTCAACACCCAACTGGACACGGAACAGCGAGAGTATCTTGAAACGGTTTTCTACTCGAGTCAGTCTCTCCTTCGCCTTTTGAATGACCTGCTCGATTTCTCGAAAATCGAGGCGAAGAAGGTAGAACTGGAGTGTATCGGGTTCTCTCCAGGACGTGTGGTGGAAGATACGCTGCGGGCATTTCGCGCGGTGGCTCTGGAAAAGGGCATTAGTCTGCACTTCGAGTGCGGTCAGGGTCTCCCGGAGCGTGTCTATGGAGATCCGGTGCGCGTCCGTCAGGTTCTCAACAATCTGGTGAGTAACGCCGTGAAGTTCACCGTCAGCGGATTCGTTGCCGTTCGCCTGGAACTGCTGTCGAGAAACGGCGAAAGGCTGCGCGTTCGCTTCAGTGTTCAGGACTCGGGTCCCGGAATCCCGGAGGACAAACGTCGCCTGATCTTCGAACCTTTCGAGCAGTCCGACCGGTCGACGACACGCAAGTTCGGAGGCACCGGTCTCGGGCTTTCGATCTGCGCACGGCTTGCGGAACTCATGAACGGCAGCATCCATGTCGACAGCAAACTTGGAAAGGGATCAACCTTTCATGTGGAACTCGAGTTCGCAGGGAGCGGGTCCGAGACCAGCATCCCTCCGAATGACCGTCCGTTGGCGGACCTTGCTCCCGCGAAGCGTTCGTTGCGGATCCTGGTGGCCGAGGACAACGCCGTGAACCAACGCCTCATCGTGCGTTTGCTCGAAAAGCGCGGGCATATGCCGACACTCGCCTGCAACGGGAAAGAGGCGGTGCAAATGGCGCTGTCCCGGGCATTCGACGTGGTGTTGATGGATGTTCAGATGCCCGAGGTGGATGGCCTCTCCGCGACCACGCAGATCCGTGCGGAAGGGAACGGACTCCTGCGGAACCTCCCGATCATCGCCTTGACCGCGCATGCGGGCGACGGCTCGCGCCAAGCGATGATGGACGCGGGGATGACCGACTTTCTCGCCAAGCCGATCGATCCCATGCGGCTCTATTCCATGATTGAGCAACAATCCGAAGCCGTCGCGGCCGCGGAGCAGCCTAGCGCGTAAGCGGGTCCTCTTCCCATGGTGGAGTGGCCTGGATCAGACGGCCGAGATCCGGCTCCAATTGCTCCATCTTCTGCTTCATCTCCCAGGCGACGCGGCGGTAACTGAAATGCCCCTTCACGCCACTGCGCAGCTTTGAAATGTACTCCACCTCGGCGAAATCCATCTTGAACAGGAACCGCGCGTTCGCTCCGAATGGCAATAGGTAGTGCGAACCGGGCGCGGGAAGTTTGTGAACGAGATCCATGGCCGCGTCCATCGCTCCGCAATAGCGCTCCCCCAATCCAGCCTTCTCGATCACCTCCGGTGTCTCGTACCCAAGCTCGCCAGAGTAGGCTTGCCGGAACTGCTGGCAACGGCGGTGACGGTGCATGTCGCGATAAGCACCGATGTCCATGATCATGTCGAAAATGAACGTCGACGTGCGGAACTCTCGCAGCAACTCGTCGCGGCGCGTACGCGACTGCAATGCCACGCCGATCACCTCCATCTTCCGGGCCGTATTCCAACCTTGTGCGATCTCCTGCAACTCCCGGTAGGGCCGATTGGTGACCGGATAG
>JAEUQE010000070.1:3150-8744 GCA_016789785.1 Bryobacterales bacterium | reverse complement strand
TCACCTCCATCTTCCGGGCCGTATTCCAACCTTGTGCGATCTCCTGCAACTCCCGGTAGGGCCGATTGGTGACCGGATAGAGCAGCGTCGCGGCGATCTCGCTCATGGGATCCACGGGACGAAGAAGGTCGACACGGTCCGGATTCAGCCCAGCAGCCCGAGGCAGATTCTGTTCGGCCCAAAGCGTCAGGTCGGCGCGGGCGCGAACACGATGTTCCTCGGCGTCCACATACTTGGCCAGCGTCGGCGCAACTGGCTCGGAGGCCGCGCCCGAATCCCAGATGCACGAGGGATGCGCCGCACAGGCGCGCCCCATCTCATCCGCAAGATCGCGCAGTTCGGCGTATTCGGAGGCCTTCATCCGCCGGATCTGCTTTTCCAGAGTGCGAATGCTGACCACTTGGCCAACGTTGGTCGGCACGCCAAAGAAGAGGAGGTAGCGGGCCACGTCGAACGCGCGCGCCGCGAGGTTACGCTCATACGCGTCTGGCTTCATCGCCTCCGGACGCGGCAGTTGCGATCTCAGCCACTCCAGAACCTCGGCATGGATCTCCTGATAGGCGGCGATCATTGCCTGTGCCTGCCGCAAATAGGCCGACGCATGCTCCTCTCCGAACTCGGGTGGGGTGATGATGCCGACGCGTGAGAAGTCCTGATAGCGGGTCGACTTCGCCTGCCCATCCCAGAGTTGCTCATCTTCGGCTTCGGTCGCCGCGAGTTCGGAGATACCCTCCAGACAAACCGCGAGATGACCAAGGTCGGCGATGGAGGCGTGCCCGTACTGGAAATAGAAACTGTCGAGAAACTTCTGCGAATCGTGTTTGCGTACCCAATCCACCGACTTGTGAATGGAATCCGCCGACCGGCTGTAGCGTGCAAGCGCGTAGGCCGACTTCTCAGGAGGCATGGGCGACAACATAACGACCCGTTCCTGTTTCGGCTTCATCGGTGCTTGCTCGGACATCTCCGCTAAGATAGCAAATACTCAATGAAGATCCGTATCAAGCGACTGAGGGACACAATCGAGCTTCCGGCCTATGCGCACGGCCCGGATGAGGATGCGGGCATGGATCTGCGCGCCGCATCCGGGATGGTCTTGCCGCCGGGAGAAACGCGCCTTGTGCCGACCGGGCTTTCCATCGAATTGCCCCCGGGTTATGAAGCGCAAATACGCCCCCGGAGCGGGCTCGCACTGAAGCATCTGCTGACCATGCCAAACGCGCCCGCCACCATTGACCCGGGCTATCGCGGAGAAATCCAGGTGATCCTGCTGAACCTCGGCAAGGACCCCTATGAAGTCCACGCGGGCGACCGTATTGCGCAGATGGTGATCGCGCGCTACGAACGGATCGAGTGGGAAGAAGCGGAATTGAATTCCTCGCTGCGGGGCGGCGGCGGTTTCGGATCGTCGGGCCGGTAGCGCCCTTCTATGCACTGGCGCTGCGATCCACAAGTCCGTACTTGAAGATCAGATTGCGAAAATCCTTCTGATAGAAGATCTGAATGTTCACATGCGGGTAGATCTGCCGCAGCAGTTTCACTTTGCGGTTCTTCTTCGTCACATGTGCCTGCTTCATGGTGGTGAGTTCCACGAACATGTCGAATTCGGAGAGATAGAAGTCCGGCGTGAACGCCTCCAGGACACGGCCATCCTTGTCCCATTGAATCGCGAAACTGCGCGGCTCGTACTCCCATGCGATGCGGTAGAAATCGAGCAGATTGGCGAAGATCTCCTCGCTCGGATTAGCGAACGGTTTGTGCTTCAGCGCGACCTTGCGTGCCGGAAGAATGCCGAACTTCGCCAGCTTGAGCCGTGTTTGAAACTGGATTTGCGCTTCGGCGGCCGCCGAAAGCAACGGCTCCTGAAGAATGCCCCGCGCTTCGATTGCCTTTTCCAGCAGCGCGGCAATCAGGTCGCTATCAAGCTGCTCCGCGTTGACAATCAGATCCACCTCCGCCGGCCGCAGCACACTCCGGCCAAAGCGCTTTCGGCGAACCTCCTTTTGCATTCGCTCCAGTTGTTCCAGAAGTTGTCTGGCGGCGGGCCGCTCCAGGCGGTGATCGAGCATCAGCATGCCGGTTCTTCGCGTCTCTGTTGCTACCACGTGACAGCGCAAGATCGAAGGGAAATCCCGGCAAAGCAACTCGGCGCCCGGTGCGCACAGCACCATCGGCGCTTGCGTGCCGAGCCTCGCCAGTAAGGAAACCACCGTGGCGGCGTATGCCTTGTCAGGGATCGCGGCCTCCGCGCCGAATTCCTCCGTGATCAACTCCCGCAGCTTCGATTCCGTAACCAGCTCAAAGCGCAACCGTTGAGCCGCAAGCCTCGCGATTTCCTCCACGCGGCAGCCCGGCTCCCCCCACACCGTCAAGAAAGCCATGTATGGCTTAGGGTATCGCGAAGCTTGGGCCGGGCGCGATCTGGGGATCGCCGGAGCCGGTACGCACGGTACGAGACGTGAGGCAAGCGATTGGAGTTTTGGATGGCCGTTGCACGATAATCGAGGCTAGGATGCGACTTCTTCCGATTCTCTCCAGCCTGCTGGGCGTCGGCGCGTTTCTACTGCCGTCAGCGGCGCACGGCGCCGTTCTCTACGAGTACAACGACTGGGTTCCAAACCGGCTGATGTTCGTCACCAGTCAAATTCTTACGCAGCCGACAACCATTACGAACTTCCACTACACCTCGGGCCCATACCAACCCTATTCCTCGTTCGGCTTCAATCCACAAACGGGCGACATTTCTCTGACGTATCTCGGGGGGAGCCAGGGCAACGCCTGCGGAATCCCGATGCTGGCCGCGGGGAGCTACAACTGCCTTGGATTGATTACCGTCGATATCACTCCCTTTTCGGTGTTCCGCTATGACTACTCCGACTTCTGGGGACGTGTTCTCAGCTTTACGGCGCCGGCGCTGTTGGTGACGACCACCGAGATTACTACCTTCGATTCAATCTCCGGGCCGAACTCGGATCTGCGGTTCACCATTGACCCTGTGACTGGCGTGATCAACCTCAGCTACCTTGGCGGGGGGGACACGCTCCCGGCGGGGCAGGACTTCCTGGGTACCGGCACATATGGAGTTGGTGGTGTAGCCACTCTCACCATTACCGCGATGGATGTTCCCGAACCCGCAACGTTCGGTCCGTTCGCGGGAGCGATCGTCCTCGGAGCGCTCGCATGGCGCCGAAGGGCCGGCGGGCCGGACATGCGCCAACCATAGCGCGCCGCGATATGCTGAGACGGTTATGACCAACCGCCGGGCATTTCTTCAGGCACTCGCTGGAACCGCGATCACTACCGCCGGACTCCACGCGAAAGACCGTCCCAATGTGCTGTTCCTATCGGTGGATGATATGAACGATTGGGTCGGATGTCTCGGAGGTTACCCCGGTGTTCGCACGCCGAACATTGATGGGCTGGCCAGACGTGGAGTGCTTTTCCGGAATGCGCACTGTGCGGCGCCGCTCTGCAACCCGTCGCGTACGGCCCTGCTCACTGGTCTCCGGCCCGACACGACCGGCATCTACAACAATGATCAGTATCTGCGGCCGAACCTGCCGAACGTCGTTACGCTGCCAGTTCACTTCAAGCAGAACGGCTACCATGTTGCCGGCGCGGGCAAGGTGTTCCATCACGTGGCAGGGTTCAATCCTCCTGATCAATGGGACGAGTTTGAACTTCAGCAATTCGACGATCCGTGGTATCGCCGCGCTGAGTGGTATCCGTGGGTGAAAAAGATCCCTGCTCCGAAGGGGCACCCATTCAATGGCCTCGACAACTTTCAAGGCGAGTTTGATTGGGGCGTGCTCGACCGTCCGGAAGACGCTTACGGCGACATGCACGCGGTGCGCTGGGCGGATACGTTCCTGAAGCGCAAGATGGAGAAGCCGTTCTTCCTAGCGGTTGGCCTGTGGCATCCGCACATCCCGATGTTTGCGCCTCAGCGCTACTTCGACATGTATCCCGATCCGCGTCTGCCCGAAGTGCCCGGCAACGATCTGGACGATATTCCGAAGCCCGGCCAGGCCTTTGCCGCATTCCGCCGCAGCGAGCACGAGCGCATCGTCGCCACAGGCAAATGGAAAGATGCGGTCCGTGCCTATCTTGCGTCCATCAGCTTCGCGGACGCGATGGCCGGCCAGATTCTGCGGTCGCTCGATACAAGTGCGCATGCGAAGAATACGATCATCGTGTTCTGGTCGGACAACGGGTGGCACCTTGGCGAGAAGCGCCACTGGCACAAGTCGACTTTGTGGGAACGCTCGACTCATGTGCCGCTCATCGTTGCGGGGCCGGGCGTGCGCCAGACAGGGCGTGACCGAACGCAGCCTGTTACGTTGCTCGATCTCTACCCGACGCTGGTCGAGATGTGCGGACTTACGGAGCGCCGGGAGCTGGAGGGCAAGAGCCTCGTGCCATTGCTGCGCGATGCGAAAGCGAAACGTCAACCCGCGGTGATCACGCACGAAGCCGGCAATCACGCGGTTCGCACGGAGCGGTGGCGCTACATCCGGTACCGCGATGGCTCCGAGGAATTGTATGACCGCGCCGCCGATCCCAATGAGTGGAAAAACATCGCAGGCGATCCGCGCAATGCCGGCATCAAGCAAGAGCTGGCACAGTGGATGCCGAAGAAAAGTGCTCCGCCGCAGCCGGACCGTGGCCTTTTCGATTTCGATTTTCAGACGTACAGCTACCGGCGGCGATAAGGCGGTTGCGCCATGCGTGCCGCTCTTGATGCAACACCGCTTGTGGGCCCTGTCGGAGGGATTCGCCGGTATACCGCCGAACTCGCGAGCGCGCTGGTCAAAGCATACCCCCTCGATCGCTACGAGTTGGTAACGGATCAACATCACGATGGCGTGATGTCGCCAAGCCTCACCGGCGTTGACCGTCACTGGTGGCTCATCGGACTGCCGCGCTATCTTCGCCGGCATTCCGTGGATGTCTTCCACGGCACCGATTTTTCCGTGCCTTACCTGCCCGTTTGCCCATCCGTGATGACCGTGCACGATCTCTCTCCATGGCGTTTTCGCGATGCCTCTCCGCGAGTGCGGCGCCGCACTCCCTGGCTGCTGCGGATGGGACTTGCGACGATGGTGATTACGCCAACCGAAGCCGTGCGCGCGGAGGTGATCGAGCATTTCCGTATCCCGCCGGAGGAGGTGGCCGCGATACATGAGGCAGCTTCGGATCACTTTCGTCCTACGCACGGTGCGCCTCCCGCGCGTCCCTACTTTCTGTGCGCGGGCACCATGGAAGCTCGGAAGAATGTGGATGTTGTGATCGCGGCGTGGCGCGAGGTGCGAAAGGACCACGAAGTGGATCTTGTGCTGGCCGGCAGAGCCCGCGAGAATTTCTCTCCCATGCCGAATCATCCTGGTCTTTCCGTACTTGGAGAGACGGCGGAGGCGGAGTTGCCCAGGTTGTACTCGCACGCCGTCGCATCCCTCTACCTGTCGTCGTATGAAGGCTTCGGCTTGCCGGTTCTCGAAGCGATGCAGTGTGGCGCACCAGTGATTGCCTCACGCGATGCGGCCATCCGGGAAGTTGCCGGAGACGCCTGCATCCTCGAACATGCCCGCGACACG
>JAEUQE010000070.1:0-3054 GCA_016789785.1 Bryobacterales bacterium | reverse complement strand
AGAAGGCGATTCGCCGGTATCACGGTTAAGGCCAATACTGTTCACCTTCGCATCTTGGCCGCCGCGCACCTCACGATAGCGCAGGGCTTCATCTGCCGCGCCGAGACAGACTCGTGTCCGTGCACGGCGAGGTGAGCGAAAATGCGCGATAGTCGAGGTGCTACGAGCCTAACGCCCTTCGGCCACCGGGGCCGCCAGGGGGATTCGCCTGCCCCGACTCCTCAGAAACAGCACCGGGGCTAAGTTGCTACGGCGTCTTCTTCTGTTGCGGAGCCTGCGGCGCGAGAGCGTTGGCAATCGAGAGTTCATACAACGCCATGGAGCGGTAATAGTCTGACTGCGCGGCCACCTCGCGCACCGCCGCCTCGAACGTCGCTTGCTCGCGCAGGTTCACAAGAAACAGCGTGCTGTCGCCGAGGTCGAAGCGATCCCGCTCCAACTCCTGCAGCCGCCGCGCGACTTTCACCTCTTCACCGATGAGCAACGTACGGCGGTAGGCGGCCTGCACGGCAGACACCGCGTCTTGAACCTCAGCGGTGATCTGTTCGCGGGCGAAACGCTCCCGCAGATCAAACTGCGTCAGCCGGGCTTCGGCGGCCTGCAAGCGGCCCGCTGCCTGACGCCGCTGAAACGGCAGATCGAAGACGACCGACGCGCGCAACTCTTGCGGACCGCGCTTCACCGCACCCGCACCACCTTCCGCGGTAAACGACATCAGCAGATCCACGTTCGGCAAAAGCTGATTCCTGGCGAGGTCGGCGTCCACTTGGGTTTGCGCCCGTTGCACCACCAGACGTTGAATCTCCGGCCGCCGGCGCAGAGCGGTTTCAATGTCCTCCTGCAGACGCGACTCCGTCATCGCCTCCACTTGCGGAAAAGCGGGAGGAAGCTGCGAGACCTGCGCGATCTGCGGCTTGCCATTGGGGTCGCGATAGAAGAGCGACATTTCGATGGAGGCCTGCTGCACACCTCGCTCCGACTCGACGATCTGAGAGCGGCGTTGCAGAATCGCGCGCTCGTTGTCGGTGACTTCGATCTGCGGGAGTTGACCGAGCTTCACACTGTCTTTGAGAAAAGTATCGCGATCCGTGGCGATCTTTAGCAACGACTCGGCGACTTGGAGGCGCTGACCCGCCGCTACCCACGACCAATATCGTTGCGTCGCGACCTGCAGAATCACGATCTTCTGCTGGTCGATGGACAAGCGTGCGGAGTCGATCCCAAGGTCGGCCCTGCGCACGTCCGCGCGCCGCGAATCTGTGGCGCGATCACGCAGCAATGGCAGACGGAAGCCGCCACGGAATTCACCGAGACTGCGCGTTTCCAGCTTGCCGTCGTAGGATGCGAAATTGCCCTCGCCGCGCCGCCAACCCGCAAAGTAACTGGTGCCGAGAAATGGCGTGGCTTGCTCGATCCCGAAGTCGACGCGCTCATTATCATAGAAGCCGAACTCATCGGCATCGAAGCGGACTCGCAACGTCGTGTCGAAGCGGCCCATGGCCGTCTTCATGTCGCCGCGCGCGATATCCATGTCGCGCATGATCGCAAGTAGCGGCGGATAGTTGCGATTTACAGAATCAAGAACATCCTCCAACCGGAGCGTTTGCTGAGCACTTGCGAGAACGGGCAGCAGGATCACTGCCAGGCGAAGCTTCACTTCTTGTCCCCCTCGGCGCCTTTGGCTTTGTCGGGATCCGTCGTCGAGACAACGGGTGGGAAGCCGTTGAACTGCCGCCACAACTCATAGCCAAGCGAAACCTGATTCAGGAGGACCCAGCCATTCGTGCGCACGCCTTGACGGAGCCAACGGTTGGTGGGCCACGCGTCATCGGCGGGATCGGGAGTAACCAGCACTCGGAACTTGCCTTGACCATTGTCGGTTGCGTCCACCAACATCACAGTGCCGCCGAAAGTTCCCACCGCGACGGCGGGCCAGCCCACAAACTGGATCGCGGGCCACCCTTCGAACTGCAGGCGAACCTTGCGGCCTGGCGTGATCAGCGGCGCATCGTTGCCGCTCACCCAGAGTTCCACCGTCTGCGAGCTGGTTTCGGGAATGAGAATCGCCAGCGGATCGGCAGCCTTCAGGACTTCGCTTCCCGGCTGGGCGAGCAGACGGAAGATGGTACCCGATCGCGGAGCTTTCACGGTCTGGTTGTGCTGGCGGGCGAGCCGCACGTCGATACGCTGCAACTCAACTCCTGCGTTGGCGATTTCGGTGAGCGCGGAAGCGCGGGAGGCCTTCGCGTCTTCAATGGATGCCTTGAAATCATTGACGATCCGGGATTGATCCGCATCGAGAACGGCTTTGCTGTTTTTCTCTCCATTTAACGCTGCGCGCGAACGATCCACATCCGCAACCGCTCGATCGAAAGCGGCTTGAGCCAATTCGACGTTGCGCGTCGAGGTCAGGCCCTTTTCAATTAGCCGCTTCTGCCGGTCCAGGTTCAGCCGGTCGGCGACCAGCGTAGCTTCAGCGGCCGAGAGGCTCTGCTCCGCGGCGCGAATCCGGTCCACTGCCACTTGAATTCGGGAGGCGTTGGCCTCCAGAGCATTGCGCCGCGACCCCTCGATTCCGACGATGCGCTCCGACAGAGATAGTTCGCGAGCGCGCGCGGCGTCGATCCTTCGAAGCACGGCTTCGCGCTCCTGCGTGAGGCGCAAAAGGATGGAAGAGTCGATGTCGGACACATCCACCACCGGGTCGCCTTCCTTCACCCGGCTGCCTTCCATCACATGCCAGCGGACCACGCGGCCCTCCACCGGGGCATCAATCGTCTGCTGGCGTTCAATCGGGTTGACCGCGCTGACGCGTCCGGTGCCCGTCACGCTCTGCTGCCACGGACTCATCAAAAGGAACAACGGCAGCACCACGAAACCGATGACCAGCATGCGAGCCATCGTCCGCACGGTATTGGGCGAGCGCACCAGGCGCATGGATGGCAGAAGCTCGCCTTCAAACTGAGAATAGTTGGGATGAGTTGAATTCACCATGAGCGAGTCCTGTTAGCGAGTCACCAGATCGAGCTTTCCATCATGCAAAGAATACACCTC
>JAEUQE010000709.1 GCA_016789785.1 Bryobacterales bacterium | reverse complement strand
AGCCCAGAGTATTCGCATGTTTCGCCCGATTGCCTCACTATACAACAGCGAAGGACCGGGCCGAGATGATCAGCGGCTGCGTCGATCAGCGCAAGATTTGGTAATTGGCGGGAATCTCAAAGTGTTTCGCCTCAGGAGGCCCGAGCGTAATGGACTTGACCTCCCATTGGCGAAACCGCGTGGGGAGACCGAAACTGTTGTATTCCCACATCACTTCCTTCAGGCTGAGACAGCCCAGAGCGGGAGCGCGATACTCCTGTGAAACATGGTTCGCAGGACCCCGGAAAGTGATTTCGTTGGTGTCGTAACCCGCGATGCGCGGCCCCTTCTTTAAGGCTGGGCGTCCTGGCACCGAGCAGTCATGGGCAAAGAAGCTCGCGACTGGTATCGTCCGGCGGTCGCGCACAGGCCGCACGGCGACGATCTTCCGGTTGTGGTTGAAGCCGGCCGTCTGGTCTGGAAATTCGATGAACCCGCCACTCTGCTTCGGTCCGGGCATGAAGTAATTCGTCCACATGCTCTGCTTTCCGTGGACTGCGCGAGTCCCGTCAGCCCGATACACATGAACACCTGTCGACTCATAGCGGTCGACATTGTGGAAACCCCAGCTCTTGTTCTCCCAACGCGTTTCCGCGTAGGTAAGCGTGGCACAGGGCCGTCCCGCGGGCGTAAGGCACGCCAGGACGGATAGCGGCAGCAAAGCACTCAGCAACAAACGGTGAACCATTGCAGCGCTCCTGCCCGATAGAATAGGCAGATTTCCGCGCGGGCGGCAAGGCGGGTGTCCACGCAGAGTCACTCAGAGTCAGAGTCACTCAGAGCCTTCGTCCATTGAACTCATGGACCGCTCCCACCATCGCCACGATGTTCTCCACCGGAGTGCCGGCCTGCACGTTGTGCACACTGTTGAACACAAATCCGCCGCCTCCCGCAAAGACGTCGCAACGCCGAAGCACTTCTTCCCGCACTTCCGCGGGAGTACCGAAGGGTAGCGTCGATTGCGTATCCACACCTCCACCCCAGAACACAAGGCGGCCGCCGTAGTTCTCCTTGAGCACCGCCGGATCCATGCC
>JAEUQE010000708.1 GCA_016789785.1 Bryobacterales bacterium | reverse complement strand
TCGCCATAGTCCGACCGAGGCCGGACGGACCGAATATAGGCGTGTCGCCCGCCGCGCGAAAGGGCGGCGGCGTGCTAGCCTCACAGCAACCGGAATCACGGGGAGGCGATCTTGAAGAAACTCGCGGCGGAATTCCTCGGCGCGGCGGCGCTGTTCGTCGGGCTCTTCGGCGAGCACCTGGCCGCCTGGTATTGGAAGCTGTTCATTTAGGCACCGGCTGCAACTTGCCGTCGCGGAATTCGTATTTTTCTTCCTGCCTGTTCTTCGGCCTGTAGATCCAGCGCTCCAGTGCTTGCGTGGGCCAGGAGAAGATTTCATCAGGTGGGCCGGCAATGATATACATCTTCCCGCGATCTGTTTTCCACCCGGGCGTCGCTTGTGCACCGTAGAGCTCGTTGGAATAGGCGATGCGGCGGTAGTGCTCTTCCTTGGCCTCGTTCTCGCCGGTGGTGGCGGGAGTCGGATCGCGGCGTGTCCAGAACTGCTCGATGAAATGTTCCCGCTCTTCATTGGATTGCAGCGCCAGGAACGCTTTTCGCTCCTCCGGTTGGATGATGTAGGCGACATCTTCGGTGAGCCACTTGCCGTACGGAGCTGGCGGAATTTCCTGCCACGCGATGATATGCACGGCGGTGGCGAGAATGGCGATAACGGCGATGCCGGCGGTGGAGAACCGCGCCGGGCGATGCACGCCGGTGAGCCGCTCGATGCGCATGCGCAGGTTGCCTCCCGTGGCGGCGATTGCGGGCAGCGCGGCACGATGCTCTTCGATCGCCAGCAGCGCATGCGCCAGTGCGATGCGGTCGCCGGTCGCCTGCGCGGCCATTTGATCGCAGCAGCATTCGCGCTCCTGCCGGATCTGCCTTCCGATCCACCATGCTGCCGGGTGATGGAAAAGCAGTGTCTCCGCGAACGTCTGTAGCAGGTGTATCAAATAATCGTGACGAAGCACGTGTGCCAGTTCGTGGGCGAGGATCGCTTCCAGTTGCCGGGGGCTGAGACCCGCAACAGCGGCCGCGGGGATGAGGATCACAGGCTTCAGCACACCGTACACGGCAGGCGAAGTGAGCCAGTCCG
>JAEUQE010000707.1 GCA_016789785.1 Bryobacterales bacterium | reverse complement strand
ACCGGCGAGAGCATCGCCTGCCTGAACCACCTGCTGCGCCGCGGCGAGGTGAGCGCGCAGCTCGACGACCGCGGCGTGCGCTGGTACCGCGCCGTCGCCTGATCGCCCCGTACGGCCGCCGTTGCCCGTTCTCAACATCGCGGCTGCGGCAGCCGCGACGTTGCGCGTGTGAACGGTCCACGAGGTGATGCCCCATGACGCTGCAGCCCTTCCTGGCCGGGCTGGCGCCAGGCCTGCTGGCCGCTGCGCTGGTGGGGTGGCTGCGGCCGGCTCCGCAGGCGGACTGGCAGTCGCGGCTGTTCACGCAGCTGCAGACGCCGGCGCTGCTGCTCGACCCGCAGGGCCACGTGCTGCAGGCCAACCCGGCCTTCGTGCGCGACCCGGCTGCAGCGGCGGCTGCGCGCCGAAGACGCCTCGTCGCTGATGCGCGCGGCCGACAGCGCCAGGCACCACGCCAAGTGCCATGGCCGCGATACCTTTGGGTACGCTGGCGACGCCAACGCCAACGCCAACGCCGACACCGAACACGCCGCCTGGCCGGCGCGCGCGGCCTGACGGCTTGTCAGGCCGTCAGGCCGCGCTGGCCATGCGCGCGGCCGCCGGACGCTGCTGCGAGTGCAATGCGTGCTGTCCGGCCAGCCGGTGGGCATGCACTTGCAGGCTGTCGTCGGCCTCGCTGGGGCGGCGCGTGCTGCGCGAAAAGCGCGCCAGGCCCTGCAGGTCCAGCACCTCGATGTCGCGGTTGGACACGGCGACGAAGCCCCAGTCCACCAGCGCACCAAAGCCGCGGCTGACGGTGGCGTGGGCCACGCCCAGGTAGCTGGCGATGTCGCGCCGGCACATGCGCAGGTGAAAGCGCGTGGGCGACTGGCCGGCGGCCTGCATGCGGCGCGACCATTGCACCAGGAAGCGGGCCAGCCGCACCTCGGCCCCCACGGCCGCCAGCACGTCCACCAGTTCGGTGCGGCGGCGCAGCTGCAGGCTGGCGGCACGGTGCAGCACGCTGTGCAGCACCGGCAGCTGGTGCATCAGCTCGGGCAGGTCGCGCAGCGCGATGGCAAACACGCTGGCGTCTTCCAGCGCC
>JAEUQE010000706.1 GCA_016789785.1 Bryobacterales bacterium | reverse complement strand
GCCTCGCGGATGCGGTCATAGCCTTTGAATTCGGCGATGATGCTGTTGTCGAGGCAGATGACATGCTTGCCGGCCGGAGGGCGGTGGAAGAAATGGTAGAAGCTGGCTACCCCTTCGATCTCGATGCTGGAGACCCCGTGGTCGCGGGCCAGCCGTTCGATCGCTTGCCGGGAAATATGGCCTTCCGTCAGTTGGTAATCCCACAACTGCGACAACAACCTGGATCGGGCGGGCTCTACGTCAAAAAACCCGTAAGAACGTTCTACAGCGCCCATGGGTGCTCGCTTTGAGAGCACCAAAAAGTGGCACAAATGGCGTTGTCAAGCTATGATATTGATCATCGGGGGTGCTGAGGAAAGGCGGGCGAGTTCGGAGGAATAAAGGCTAGGCTTCCCGCAGGATCTTCTCCATCTTCCGGTTCTTCGCCAGTTCATCCACCAGCTTGTCGAGGTACCTCACCTGCTGTGTGAGGGGGTTCTGGATATCTTCCACCCGGTACCCGCAGATCACCCCGGTAATCAGCTTCGCGTTCGGGTTGAGTTTCGCTTGTTGAAAGAACTCTTCAAACGTCACCTTCTTCTGGATCAGTTCCTGCAGTTTCTTCTCGTTAAACCCGGTAAGCCACTGGATTACCTGGTGCAGTTCCGCTTTGGTCCTGCCCTTCTTCTCGACTTTGGCTAAGTAGCTGGGATATACGGCAGCGAAGGTCAACTTGGCGATCCTGGCGTCGTGGGAGGCGGAGGTGGCAGACATAACTATAGTCTTTAAAAATGTGGTTGCCTGTTCATTCAGGTCAGGAGGTGCCGGTATTACCAAGGCTATTCTTCGGCCTTATTCACAAATAAAATCGTCTCCAGAATCAACTTTTTCCTCCTCAAGTCCGCTACTTGATTCAAAAGAAAAAGTGCTGATGCAATATAGAATATACCCAGGCCTGCCTTAAACCAATTTGTTGCCATCCATGGTTCCGTTGTCGTTGTAGCGGCACCCAAAATAATCCACAGGACCCCAAGAAGGACCCAGAATATCACGACTCTTTTCCCTTTCGCCATTCTCCTGTTCACTAAGGTCAGCTGATTTTCTAT
>JAEUQE010000705.1 GCA_016789785.1 Bryobacterales bacterium | reverse complement strand
TGGGGTGGCCCCCTGGGCTGAGACAACCAGTTAAGACACTGGGTACCATTCGATGATATTTGCTGGCGGACGAAAACGCCAGCGGTTTATTCTGGGCACGTCGGTGAAGCGTAGCGGGCTCTGGTGGCGACCAACCCGTGAGGAATAGCCGGCCGGAACTCATCTGGACCGATGGGTAAACCAATGTGGATGCGCTCCTTCCGTCGCATCCCCAATAGCCTGGACCGGGCCCGAGCGGAAGGCGGCACCCTGGTCCGGGTTTGCCAACAAAGTAAGACCCACCCGGGACGGGTAGATTCCGTGATCCCAAGAAAACGCATTCCGAGGGCCCTCGCTTTTTCATACTGCCGGCCGTAGTTCGGTGGCGGACGACAAAGATCTCTCAAACTCAGCCGGTGGACGGTAGTCCAAGGCCGAGTGGAGCCGCTGTTCGTTGTAGACCTGCTCAAGAAAGCGCCCGATCGAGCGCTTGGCTTCGGATATGTCCCGGTATTCCTGCCGGTGCACCTCCTCGTACTTCAACGTCTTCATGAACGATTCGCAGCATGCGTTGTCATACGGATTGCCGCGCCGGCTCATACTGATCGTTACGCCGTTGTCTTTCAGCAGGCTGGTGTATTCGCGCGAGGCATACACGCTGCCACGGTCAGAGTGATGCACCAACCCGGCCGCCGGCGAGCGCTGGGCCATGGCCATCCGCAGCGCCGTCAACACAAGCTTGGTTTCCATCGTCCGGTCCAGAGCCCATCCGATCACTCGCCGCGAGTAAGCATCGAGCACAACCGCCAGGTAAACGAACTCCGTCTTCAGGCGGATATAGGTGATGTCGGCCACCCACAACTGATCGATCCCGCTCAAAATCATGTCCCCCGCCACATTCCGATATACCGGCAGATCATGGTTGGAATCGGTGGTCACCACGAACTTGCGCCGCCGTAAGCACAGCAGGTTGTCTTCTGCCATGATCCGCCGCACCCGTTTGTGGTTCACTCTGTATTTCCGCCGCCGCAGCTCCATCGTGATCCGCCGGCGCCCGTAGGCTGGCCAATCCAGCGCGATCTTCTGGATTTCGTTGCGCAGTTCCAT
>JAEUQE010000704.1 GCA_016789785.1 Bryobacterales bacterium | reverse complement strand
GGGCGCTCCCGATCCTCGCGAGTCGAAAGTGGCCAATGCCACAGGCGGCAAGCGCGTGATCGACATGGATGCCGGCCGCCAGCACTGGGCTTTTCAAAAGCCCGTGAAGCCCGCAGCACCCGCCGTGAAGACCGAAGGCTGGGCGAAGACGGACATCGACCGCTTCATCCTCGCCAGCATGGAGCAGGCCGGACTGCATCCCGTGCGTGATGCCGACCGCCCCACGCTCATCCGCCGCATCGCCTTCGATTTGACCGGCCTGCCGCCGACACCAGATGAGGTCAAAGCCTTCGTCGCCGACACCTCGCCCGATGCCGTGAAGCGTGTCATCGACATGTATCTCGACTCACCGCACTACGGCGAGAAGTGGGCGCGGCACTGGCTCGATGTGGCCCGCTATGCCGAGAGCAGCGGCAAGGAGGTCAACGTGCTCTACCCGCATGCCTGGCGCTATCGCGACTACGTCATCGAAAGCTTCCGGAAGGACAAGCCATACGACCAGTTCCTCAAAGAGCAGATCGCGGGTGACTTGATGAAGTTCTCCACCAAGCACGAGCAGGCCGAAAAGATCGTCGCCACCGGTTTCCTCGCTGTCGGCTCGAAAGGGCACAATCAGCGTGATCGCCGCCAGTTCCAGATGGACCTCGTCGATGAGCAGATCGATGCCGTCTCGCAAGCCATGCTCGGCGTCACGCTCGCCTGCGCCCGCTGCCACGATCACAAGTTCGATCCCTTCACGCAACGTGACTACTACGCCCTCGCGGGCATCTTCCTGAGCAGCGAGACGCTCTACGGCACCTACAGCCAGCTGCAAAACGCCAATCCAGGCACGCTCATCGAGCTCGACCGTGCCGCCGATCAGGTCGCCGCGCTCGCCAAGCTGTCGCCTTCCGAAGTGGCTCAGCTCAAACAACGCTACAACGAAGCCAAGCAGACCGCCGACAACATCCGCGATCAGGTGCGCACCATGAGCGGAGCCGAACGCGAACGCCAATCGGCGCAGACCTTCCTCCGCGTGCGCAGTTCCTTTGATCGTGCGGACAGCATGAAGGCCGATCTCGATCTCTTCTACGATGACGGCACGCCAAAAACCCTCGTCATG
>JAEUQE010000703.1:267-1115 GCA_016789785.1 Bryobacterales bacterium | reverse complement strand
TCCGCAACGGGGGGGCAGGCAAGCGGCTCTGGGCGCCGTTGCAATCCACGTCCGTCATTGCTGACGGACGAATCCGCCGTTGTCGCCGACTACGCCGTCGCTTTGGAGGGTTTCAATCCACGTCCGTCATTGCTGACGGACGAATCGTGCGCATGGCCATGGTTTTGGCGTGGCTGGAGCAGTTTCAATCCACGTCCGTCATTGCTGACGGACGAATCCACCGAACTCGGCATCGCTGGGGCTGCCCTGCTGGTGGTTTCAATCCACGTCCGTCATTGCTGACGGACGAATCGGGTCGAGATACCAGTCGGCGTAGACGATGATGGTGTTTCAATCCACGTCCGTCATTGCTGACGGACGAATCGCAGGTGGACCGCTACACGAGCGCGGAACTCGACGTTTCAATCCACGTCCGTCATTGCTGACGGACGAATCCCGCTTGAGAGGCCACGCCACCCATGCCCGGGATGTTTCAATCCACGTCCGTCATTGCTGACGGACGAATCTCGGTCATCTGCTCCTCGTCGGCGCCCATGTCCTTGTTTCAATCCACGTCCGTCATTGCTGACGGACGAATCGATAAATGAGTGCTCTGTTTCACCTCAGCATAGTGTTTCAATCCACGTCCGTCATTGCTGACGGACGAATCCCAAGATCTACACGCCGTGCCGCGTCGCCCTCAACGAGTTTCAATCCACGTCCGTCATTGCTGACGGACGAATCGGGCTTTGCCGCCGAGGCCATCGTAGCCGGGGATGTTTCAATCCACGTCCGTCATTGCTGACGGACGAATCAGGTGCGCCGGGATGGACGGCACCGCAACTTCCGGCTGTTTCAATCCACGTCCG
>JAEUQE010000703.1:0-257 GCA_016789785.1 Bryobacterales bacterium | reverse complement strand
AGCCTTGATCCCAAGTTCGCCGCCGACGTGGTTTCAATCCACGTCCGTCATTGCTGACGGACGAATCCGGCAGATCGATTGTCGAGTCTTCGAAGAGCTGGATGTTTCAATCCACGTCCGTCATTGCTGACGGACGAATCGCCCACAACTTCGAGGATGAAGAGGACTCCAGCGAGTTTCAATCCACGTCCGTCATTGCTGACGGACGAATCTCGAGCTTTCCCGAGATGCCGTTTGTCTTCTCGTGTTTCAATCCA
>JAEUQE010000702.1 GCA_016789785.1 Bryobacterales bacterium | reverse complement strand
GTTGGCTTTGCGCGAGACCGGCTGAAGAGCTTCTCCGCCTGATCATCGAAGTGCTTCGAGTCCGGCCGGTCGCTTTGTCCGAGCGGCAGGATCATCCATGAACGCGGGCGTTTGGTGAGCACCACGATCTGTGTCTGCGTCTGCCCTCCAACGCCGACCATGACATCACCCTGCTTCTGAAACGTGATCGATCGAGGGGTCGCCATGCCTGCCTCGGGAAGTGTGCCGCCGCCGACAGGGAAAGTGCGCTGAGAACCTCTGCGGCCGACACGGAACAGAGTGCCGTAGGTGGCATCGGGCGGGAACTCGCGATCGAGCCGTTGCTGCATGGTTCGGAGCGCGGTGCGGATGTCATCATCGGTCAAGCCAGCCGGCGGCGTGACGGCGCGGCTGCGGGGGCCGAGCGCCATCTTGAACAGATAGTAGGCAAGTGCCGCACGGGATCCCGCTTCCGCGTTACGGTTCCAATCGAGCAGCAGCTTTGCATTCGGGTCAACCTTGCGGATTCTCGCTTGCCAGGTATCCGCCTGGTGAACTTCCGAGGAGAATGCGAATCCGATGGCGTCTTCGGCGGTCACGTTGGTAGCTCGCGAGAGTTGGTCGAGTGTTGTGGCCGCTCGCTGATGCGCTTCGCGTCGCGGATCGTTGTACAGGTATGGCCGATCACGCCAACGATCCGGCGTCATTGGCGAGTCCTTCATCATGACTTCGGGAGGGCAATTGTTGTTCTGCATGTAGCCTTGCGGCGGATTGTGCGCCTGCACCAGATCGCTGATTGGGTGGATGCCTTCCCACTCACAGGATCCATCGCCGGGCATTGGCTTTGAAGGATCGCAGCCCTGTGGCCGTATGGGAACGCGCCCGTTGCGCAAATAGAAGATGTCTCCCTGCACGGTGCCGGCCATGATGTTTTGGGCCATGTACTGCCGCATTGCGAGCGCTCTCTTCATCTCGTCCAGATTGCGGGCGGTGATCATGGCCCACGCCTGCTCAATGAGGCGGAACTCCGATGCGTACGGTGTGGCCATGGAGTAAGCGCGTCCGTTGTGATGCGCCCAGATGGGGCCGTGATGTGTGTACTCGAACGAATAGTCCTTCCACTCGACCCGGCCGTT
>JAEUQE010000701.1 GCA_016789785.1 Bryobacterales bacterium | reverse complement strand
AACGGCCGGGTCGAGTGGAAGGACTATTCGTTCGAGTACACACATCACGGCCCCATCTGGGCGCATCACAACGGACGTGCTTACTCCATGGCGACACCGTATGCATCGGAGTTCCGCCTCATCGAACAGGCGTGGGCAATGATCACCGCCCGCAATCTGGACGAGATGAAGAGAGCGCTCGCCATGCGGCAGTACATGGCGCAGAACATCATGACTGGAACGGTCGACGGTGACATCTTCTATCTGCGCAATGGCCGCGTGCCAATCCGGCCAAAAGGCTGCGACCCTTCGAAGCCAATGCCGGGCGATGGATCATGCGAGTGGGAAGGCATCCATCCAATCCGCGATCTCGTGCAGGCCCACAATCCGCCGCAAGGCTACATGCAGAACAACAATTGCCCGCCCGAAGTCATGATGAAGGATTCGCCGATGACGCCGGATCGTTGGGGCGAGCGGCCCTACCTGTACAACGATCCGCGACGCGAAGCGCATCAGCGTGCGGCCACCACACTCGACCAACTCTCGCGAGCCACCAGCGTGACCGCCGAAGACGCCATCGGATTCGCATTCTCCCCGGAAGTTCATCAGGCCGATACCTGGCAAGCGAGAATCCGCAAGGTTGACCCGAATGCAAAGGTGCTGCTCGATTGGGACCGTAAGGCGGAAGCGGGGTCGCGTGCGGCACTGGCCTACTATGTGTTCAAGATGGCGCTCGGCCCCCACAGCCGCGCGCTGACCCCTCCTGACAGCCTCACCGATGAGGACATCCGCAGAGCGCTCCGCACCATGCGGCAACGGCTCGACCGCGAGTTCCCGCCCGATGCCAGCTACGGCACTCTATTCCGTGTCGGCCGCAGAGGTTCTCAGCGCACTTTCCCCGTTGGCGGCGGGACACTGCCCGAGGCAGGCATGGCGACCCCCCGCGCGATCACATTTCAGAAGCAGGGTGATGTGATGGTCGGCGTTGGAGGGCAGACGCAGACGCAGATCGTGGTGCTCACCAAACGCCCGCGGTCATGGATGATCCTGCCGCTCGGGCAAAGCGACCGGCCGGACTCGAAGCACTTCGATGATCAGGCGGAGAAGCTCTTCAGCCGGTCTCGCGCAAAGCCAAC
>JAEUQE010000700.1 GCA_016789785.1 Bryobacterales bacterium | reverse complement strand
AATGACGGACGTGGATTGAAACGCATGACTCAGGATCTCGGTGCCGTACCACATGTGATTCGTCCGTCAGCAATGACGGACGTGGATTGAAACCGGCCATGACGTCGAAGGCCTGCCCCCAGGCGCCGATTCGTCCGTCAGCAATGACGGACGTGGATTGAAACAATCACAGCGCCGGGTCTTGCTACCTTCGCGCCTCGATTCGTCCGTCAGCAATGACGGACGTGGATTGAAACATGGTCAGAAGAGGCAGATGTAGCCCAGCTCGTTGGATTCGTCCGTCAGCAATGACGGACGTGGATTGAAACCGCGCACCCTGGCAAAACTAAAAAATGGCGAGGCCGGATTCGTCCGTCAGCAATGACGGACGTGGATTGAAACATATTTGACTTGGGCGAACCCGAAGACCTGAAGCGATTCGTCCGTCAGCAATGACGGACGTGGATTGAAACTCCCTCCCCCGGGTTCTTTGGCAAGAAGCTCCCGGATTCGTCCGTCAGCAATGACGGACGTGGATTGAAACACCCGGTGGTACTTCTTGCGCACGGGGTTGGAGCGATTCGTCCGTCAGCAATGACGGACGTGGATTGAAACTGATGAACTGCAATCACGTCGCGCCCGGCAGCCAGCGATTCGTCCGTCAGCAATGACGGACGTGGATTGAAACATTGCCAAAGCGCGAGAGGTTCATGGGCTCCAAGGATTCGTCCGTCAGCAATGACGGACGTGGATTGAAACGATCCAGCCTCACCCACAAGCTCGACTGCAGCTTCGATTCGTCCGTCAGCAATGACGGACGTGGATTGAAACTGCAGTTCGGGGTCCAGAGAATCGGCCTGACGGTAGGATTCGTCCGTCAGCAATGACGGACGTGGATTGAAACCTTCCAGCCCTTTTCCTTTTCAGAAAGGCGCTTGACGGGGATTCGTCCGTCAGCAATGACGGACGTGGATTGAAACGAGACCAACGTCCTCGCCTACACCATGTGCGAGAACGATTCGTCCGTCAGCAATGACGGACGTGGATTGAAACCCCTGGATGAGCAAACGCCGGCCAGCCTCCGCTTGATTCGTCCGTCAGCAATGACGGACGTGGATTGAAACTGCGTTTATGCACGGATCA